>JAWOBX010000019.1:0-16696 GCA_046484125.1 Dehalococcoidia bacterium
AATCGATGGAAAACTACATCGAAGGCATGACAAGGCTCAAACTCCCTACCAGCGTCTCCTTTCCACCCATATCCTTTCGACTGAACAACAAACCAGGTTATCTGTTCTTTACTCTCAAACGAACCCATGCCAGCTACGAAGGGATATCTATCAATCGGTACTGCGTCTCTTTGACTCTTCAAAGTCTTTGAATATACCTGACAGAAAGGAGGAGGCATTACTCCGGTAACATTTCTAAATGAGTGAACAACTTCCTTTCGGTAACATTTTTACTTGAGTTGACACGTAGCACTTTCAGCGCCTCCCAACAGCGTCTGGCACTGTATCCTGGCAAACGCTGTTGCCCCTCCCCATGGAGGGGTTCTCAGGGTTGGGGGGGCACACCCGTAACCCCCGGCAGGAAAACACCCCCGCGCCTTTTTGCAGTAAGGCCATATATTTTATGATAAGTCTTCACATGTAAAGAGACGCGTCGAGATAGTATCGCGGAATATTTGTATGTCGGGCGAAAAGAACAGTGTACTGGCGGGGAGCTATCGGCGTGGTGCCTGAATTATCTTCGGCTGTATATGTTCCAGTGAAGGAACTAATCGGGCTTCCCGCCGCCGTACATGGCAAAAATGCCGTCCTTGAAAAAGCAGTCCACATCCCGGAATCCGACCGACTCGAGTGCGGCCATCTGTTTCTCAATCGGATCGATCTTCCGGTAGTGTTCTTTCTCAGTATAACGGTTAAACATTTCCTCAAAGACGTTTCTCATTTCAGGGGAAGGATTTTGCTCGCTTACAAACTGTTTCCAGAGCTCAAGGTACCACCCCTCGACCTTCTCTGAAGAAGACCGTACCATGTCGATGTTCACGAAACAGCCGCCCGGATTCAGATGATCCAGGAGGTATTCGAAAAGAGACTTTCGTTCAGAGGAGGTTAAGTGGTGAATCGCGAACGATGAAGCAACCAGGTTGAAGGAAGGGATCTCGATTTCTTCTGCCAGCAGGTCCTGAAAGGTCGCGGTGATGAAAGTGCAGTTTTCATAGTCAGCCAGCTTTTTGCGGGCCTGGCCGATCATCTCCGCGGAGCCATCGAGGAGCGTCGGGATTATGGATGGGTCCAGTTGCAGCAGTTCATAAGCGACTACCCCGTCACCGCATCCAAGGTCCAATAGCGTATTAGGAGCGGTATCCTCGAGGAAGTGCCGATAGAATGACCTCAATATCATCAGGGATCTCTCCCGGCCCCTGATCATCAGGTCGGCGATTCCGAGATAGTTTCGAGAGTGGGTGCTCTCCGCCCACTGCCTTAGATGGGAATCCGAACTCATATTATCTGTTTCCCACGAATCTTCACGTGGTTATCGCTGCCTTCGTTCTATTGCGGCCAGGAGTATCCCCGCGGCTACAATCAGGCGGCGGTTCAGCGGTGGTTCAGGTTCGAGTAACGTCATGCTGTACTTGAGCACAAACGGATTGAAATGCTGTTTGATGGCCGCGACCGGCTGACCTGATTCAGTGTATACGGTGTATTTCTGAGGCACTAGATTTATCCACCTGCTTAGAAAGGCTCCGATTATGTCGGTCTCCACAACTTTTCCTATAGTCTGGCCGTCAGGGGAGAGGATGGTCCATTCATCCTTGAAAATGGATTTGAGGAATCTGCGCCTGAGAGATCCTGCCACCTCCATGTTTCGCGGGTCGGTGATCTCGTAAGTTGCCCCTACATCCAGTATGTGGGGTGTTTTTATTTTCAGAACGGCCTCCTTGGTATCGCCGGTATAGACGGTGAAATCCTCACGCAACTTGAACGATGCCTGTTCCGAATAAAGGGCGACATTTCCGGATTCATCATATACGTGGAAGAATCCCCCGAATATCCTGAAAACCTTTCGGCGAAACAGGTAGTAACTGTGCCTGAACGCGGGATGGAGCTGGCTATTGGGGTCCATTCTATTCTCCTTATAAGAAATCTTATCCGGTACGTGATGAAAGGTTATCACAAAAAAGTTCCGGTCTCAAACCCCTTTCTAACCGCGTCAGCCGCCCTGCCGGGAACGGCGGCATCCCCCACGAGGTACAGTTCTTTCACTTTTCCCTTCAGTTGTTCTTCCAGCTCATTCCTGGACCTCACCCCGAGTGCCAGAACGTACATACCGATGTTATCCCACAGCTCCTCCTCCCCGTTTCTAGATACAGTCGCGCCGCGGTCGTTTATTTCCTTCAATGTTGTATCCCTGAAAAGCCCCACGCCCAGTTTTTTGAGCCTGTTCCTGAGGTGGAAGTAAACGGTTCCTCCCATATCCGAGCCGAAGGTCTTCAACATCTCGATGACTCTGACCTTTTTCCCTCTCTCCGCCAGGAACTCGGCCGTCTCCAGTCCGGTGGCCCCTCCCCCGACCACGAGCACATTCGTGCCGGTTTCTCTCCCCCCGAGAACATCCCATGCGCTCAATACATCCTCACGCTCGCATCCGGGTACGGGCGGGATCAGGGGAGCCGCGCCGGTGGCGATAACCACAGCATCAGGCCGGGAACCATCGATATCAGCCGGGACAAACCGGTGTCCACACATCGCTTGAACGCCGGATAACTCCAGCTCATGGCGAAGCCAGTTGACAAGCTCCTTGAATTCCTGTTTGTGCGGAGGCGCCGCCGCCAGCAGCCACTGGCCTCCAGTTTCCTCGTCCTCTTCATAAAGAACAACTTCATGTCCCCGCTGTGCGGCCACACGTGCTGTTTCCATCCCCGCCAGTCCTCCCCCGATGACCACCACTTTTTTCGGTCTGGCCGCGGGAACGATTTCCAGTTCCGTCTCCCTCCCCGCGAGCGGATTTACAGTGCAGCCTATGTGCCCTTCATAGTCCGAATCAAGGCAGAAGTTGCACCCGATGCATTTGCGTATCCGGTCAGTCTGACCGCCGGTACACTTGTTCGGCAGATCGGGGTCGGCTACCAGTCCGCGGGCCATGGCCGCCATGTCGGCCTTTCCGGAGGCGAGGATATCTTCGGCCAGGTATGGATCGTTGATTCTTCCCGCGGTTATTACGGGGATATCCACCACTCTCCTCACCCCCTCCGCCAGATTGACATAACATCCCTTAGGCGTGTCGCTCGGGGGGATGGTGAGGGGATAAGATCCAAGGGCACCGGCGGAAACGCTGATGAGGTTGAGTCCCTCGCCGGCAAGCAAAGGGGCGATGGCCCTGGCATCTTCCAGAGTGGTTCCTCCGGGGAGGTTATCCGATCCGTTTATCCGGCAGCTTAAGGGGGAGTCTTTCCCTACCGATTCCCTCACCGCCCTGATGATCTCCCGGACGAATCTGCTTCTTCCGGCGGCGTCGCCGCCGTATTCGTCGGTTCGCTGATTACCGAGGGGCGAGAGGAACTGGCTCAGAAGGTATCCGTGGCCGGCGTGGATTTCAATCAGGTCGAATCCCGCCTCCAGGGCCATTCGGGCGGCTCCGGCGAATTTCTCGATGAGTTCCCGGATTCGTTCCGGGGTGAGGTCAGCCGGGGGGATGGGGGGGAGAAACCGGGCGTCGCTTTTACCGGATTGCCAGCCGGCATGGAAGAGCTGGATTCCGACTCGGGTATCATGCCTGTGAATCGCCTGCGCCAGTTCGCTCAGACCGGATACATCCAGGCCCTCGTGGAGCGTCAGGAATTTTTCCTCACCTTCGGGTTCAATGAAGCACGGTTCCAGGATTATGAGTCCGGCTCCGCCCCGAGCCCTGGTGACGTAGAACTCCCTGAGGGACTCCGTCACTGCCCCATCGCGGGCCAGGCGTGTTCCAACCGGCGACATGACAATCCGGTTCTTCAGCTCGAGAGTTCCGATGCTGACCGGACTGAAGAGGTGGGGGAATTCGTTGCGAGAATCGGTCATAGCTTGTCAGCTATTGCACTGTCCCTGACGCTTCTATACAAGTGTTGGAGCAATGCTACTTTCACCGCATTGCTCCACTTAAAAAGCTGGTTATTTAAGGGACGTCACACTATTTCATCTGCCACTGTGGCTTTCTCTTCTCACCGAAAGCCCTCGGGCCTTCTTTGGCATCCTCGCTCTGCCCGACGCGGTCCATTACCTCCGCCTCGATCTTGAGCCCTTCCTCCAGCGGGACCTCGATGCCGCGGTAGGCGCATTCCTTGACTCCCTGGACGGAGAGTGGTGCCGCTTCGCAGATGCGGGCGGCCAGCGCCTCTGCCTCTTTCATAAGGTCCGCCTGGGGAACGACTTTGTTGATCAGGCAGATGCGGTGGGCCTCCTGGGCGCTTATGAAGTCGCCGGTCATCAGCATCTCGAGAGCCGGCGCGAAGGGTGCAAGCCTGATCAGCTTCTGGGTTCCGCTGTTGCCGGCCATGAGTCCCTGCTTGACCTCGGCCAGGCCCAGACGCGCGTTATCGGAGGCTATCCGGAGGTCGCAGGCCATGGCGAATTCGAGTCCGCCGCCGGTGCAGACGCCGTTGATGGCGGCGATGAAGGGTTTGGGGATGAAGAGACCTTTCATGGGGTTGGGTTCGGGGATGGGGAAGGGGGGACGTTCCGCCTCGGGGATGGCCATCCACTGGGCCATCTCCTTGAGGTCCTGCCCGGCGCAGAAAGCCTTTTCCCCGGCGCCGGTGACTATGGCCACCCAGACATCCTTATCATCCCTGACGCTTTCCCATGCGCTGATTATGCCCTCCCAGACGTCACGGTTCATACAGTTGTAGGCCTCTGGCCGGTTAATGGTAATGTAGGCGATGTGGTCTTTCTTTTCGTAAAGCAGTGCCTCTGACATAGGGCTCCTTTCTGATATCTGTATTTGCCGGATTTTCCTCAACTATTTTACATTTTGCCAATGCCAAAGTAAAACCGGCGGTCCTGTTCCATAAAATAGTAGTGGTGTGGGTTCAGCCCGCCACTTCGCTGCAGGAATTGATCGAGACAGGCTGTTGTTAACCTTCCCGGAACCTGGTAATTTCATATATTGACATATATGTAAACCTTTGTTAACATCTACCATTAACCTGATTAAATCGGACTTGAATCTCTTCGTAACCCATTATCGTAGGGTGGGCTCGGCCCACCGATAACCGCAAACAAAGGTGACAAATGAGAATGAAATTTAACGAATGGATCGGATTAGGGAAAACCATGTTTCTTATCCTGATAACCGCCTTGATGGCATTATCCCTGACAGGAATCACGGCTTGTGGCAACGGCAATGACGCGAATACAGGTGAAATCGACATCATCGACACGATCAATAGTCTCGGATTGTTCTGCCCTCAGATCGCTGCCGGCGATGGGCACACAGTAGCCGTAAAAAGTGACAGTACAGTCGTGGCCACAGGGCAGAACGACTACGGTCAGTGTGATGTGGATGACTGGGAGGACATAGTCTCTGTTTCCGCCGGAGCCTTACATACTGTGGGACTGAAGAGAGATGGAACGGTAGTAGCCACCGGATGGAATGAATACGGCCAGTGTGAAGTGGATGACTGGAACAACATCGTCCAGATCACGGCAGGGCATTACCATACAGCAGGACTAAAGACGGATGGAACAGTAGTAGCCACAGGCGGGTGCTTAGCTGGTGAATGCGATGTTGATAACTGGAGCGATATAGTCCAAGTTGACGCTACCTCATTGCACACGATTGGTCTGAAGAGAGATGGTACAGTGGTCAGTGTGGGGGGAGGCTTGTATAAGTCATTCGAACTAGGAACGTGGAACAATATTGTTCAAGTGTCGTTTAGCTTTGTTTTAAATGGTTTTGGACTTAAGGATGATGGAACATTGATCACTACAGGAGATGATATGTCAGATCCATTGGAATTGATGGATGTGGGTAGTTGGACGAGTATCGTACAAGTTGCCAGTGGCCCATTTCATACAGTTGGGTTAAAGGAAGACGGAACCGTGGTCGCTACCGGGACGAACTATAAGGGTCAGTGCGATGTTGATAACTGGCAAAATATTGTTCAAATCGCCGCAGGAGGTGACCATACAGTCGGGTTGAAAGAAAACGGAACCGTGGTCTGTACGGGATGGAATATTGCGGGTCAGTGCAATGTTGGCGATTGGAAAGATATCGGTTTGGAATTGCTGGTCGATGAAAGCTAGGACCTCGCTCGGCCCACCGATAACCGCAAATAAAGAGGACAAATGAAAATGGAATTCGGAAAATTGAAAGGACCTGGAAAGCTCTCGCTTTTGATTTTGGTGCTGGCGCTGGTTATTCCGTTGCTTCCACTGACCGCGTGTAGCGGTAACGGTGATTCCGAATGTGATGGTAGTGGTTATACAACCGGGCCGCCGGCAACGGTTGAACCACCCGGCGAGGGACTGGCTGACAGCCCCTGGCCCATGTACCGCCGGGATAATCACCGCACCGGCCAGAGCGCTTATGCCGGCCCCGACACCCCGGAGCTTCTCTGGCTCTACGGGGACGCACCTTACAACATCTCCTCACCGGTTATCGGCGCTGACGGGACGATTTATTTTGGGTCCCAAAAGAATGGGATCGTAGCCATAAATCCGGACGGAACGATGAAATGGGCTTACGATACGGGGAGCCCGGTTTCCGCAACGCCCGCCATTGCCTCGGACGGAACGGTATATGCGTTGTGCGATAGCGGCTATTTTTACGCCCTTACCCCAGACGGTAAGCTCAATTGGCGATTCGAGACATCCAGAGTGTACAACGATTGCTCGCCGGCAATTGGCCCGGATGGCACTATTTATTTCGCGTCTGATGGTGTAGATGGCAATCTATACGTGTATGCTGTTGAGCCGGATGGAAACCTTCGCTGGAAATACGAATGGGGAGGTGGTGATGCCTCACCGGCTATGGGCGAGGATGGCACTATTTACATAGGGTCAATGGATGATCATTTGTACGCCTTGAACCCTGACGGCACGCTGAAATGGCGTTTTGATACGGGGGGGCAAATCCGGAACTCACCTGCAATCGGTCCCGATGGAACGATTTATGCCGGCTCCGGTTCCGATTCCATCAAAGGTTGCCTTCACGCCATTAATCCGGATGGGACGCTGAAGTGGGATTTTGAGACATCCGCAGGTATTTACTTCTCACCAGCGGTGGGGGCAGATGGCACCATTTACTTCGGCTGCAATGACGGGTATCTTTACGCTCTGAACCACGACGGTTCCCTCAAATGGCGCTTTGATCAACCTCTGCCATCTGGCGAACATCGACCTGCCATTTTTTCTTCACCGGTGATTGACGCCGACGGTGTTATCTACCTTGGCGTATTTGATTTCTATGCCATAAACCCCGATGGTTCCCTAAAATGGCAATTCCCATCAGACGGAGGGATAATGTCATCCCCAGCGACAGGTACTGGAAAAACTGTATATTACTGGGATTCAGTCGGCTATCTCTATGCGCTTGGAAACAAAGGAGAATAGGTGTAGGTTAGGCTCGGCCCGTCACTATATGCTTTATCATAGACCATTATCATAATCAATATACAAGGTGGGCCGAGCCCACCCTACAGATCCATTGCCCGGGCGAGGGCCTGAGTGAGATCATAAACGGGAACCCTATCTGCTGCGTCTTTTAGACTGTTAAAACAACGTGGGCATGAAGTGACGACCGCCTCCGCCCCGCAATCCACCGCCTCCCCTATACGATCAGCCGCGATTGCCGAGGCGAGCCCGGGATTCATGGACCTGACCAGGTCGGCTCCGTTCCCGCAGCACCACGCATTTTCACGGTGCCTGAGCATTTCGATGATTTCGATCCCGGGAATTGCTTTCAGGACATCTCGCGGCGGATCGTAGACGCCGCAATACCTGCCCAGCCGGCATGGGTCATGGTAGGTAACCCTCCTTTCAGCCAAGCCCTCTTTGAAAGTCAGCTTTCCTTCAGAGATCAACCGGGCCATGATCTCGCTGATGTGAAAAACCTCAAAGGGGAGATCGCCAGTGAGCTCGGGGTAATCCACTTTGAACGACTTATAGCACTCAGCGCAACTGGTGACCACGGTCTTCGCTCCTGCCGACCGGATTGCCTCGATGTTGCGGGTGGCCGTCTTCTCAGCCAGGCCTGTCGACCCGTCATGGAACTGCACCACCCCGCAACACCACTCCTCATTCCCCAGGTAAGCGGGCTCGATACCGGCCTCTCTTAAAATTTTCACGGCAGACCTGGCGATCTCCGGGTGTGTGTAGGAGGCATGGCATCCGGCGAAGAAGAGGATCTCGCCGTCCGGTTTCAGATCGAGTCCTTTGGCCCATCGAGAACGTAACTCCGGTTTCCCTCCGAAGACATTGTGGCGCTCCCTGACGCGTGAGTCAATCTCGGAGAGCGGCTCCGGGGGGCCGAGCCCCGCCTCGACTATATCCTGCCTCATGGCTCGCCAGACCGCAGGGGGGTCAAGCACCGGCTCCGCTCCGCATACCCATGAACACAGTTTACAATCCGGGTCGGTGTAGAGCAGGTCTATCAGCTCCTGAGAGTAGCTTATCCTGCCCTCAAGGATTCCCTGGGCTAGCTGCATTTTCCCCCTGGCATAGTGGTGCTCGAATCCGCCGCTGTGCTCCCGGACCGGGCAAACCCGGAAGGACGACATTCGGGTATGAGCATCGTCGGAGTACTTTTCCCGGCAGTAGCCGCAGCGGCGGCAGGCGTAGGCCATCTTCTTGAGGTTTTGGAGACTTCTGTTTTCCATTTTTAAAACAGGACTTCTAAGTTTAATATCTTTGGGTTGAATTCCCCGCCGCTTGCGGCGTAGTGTGTCACTGCTGAACTCGATTCAGAATCCACCCCACCGATTCCCCTCTGGATTCCGGCTCGGAGGCCGGAATGACATTTCCATACTCCGTTGCTTGCGGCTCACGCCAATGGTGTCTTCGTGTGTGTCGGCATAGTATGCAATGCACACACCCCCAAGCAATGTTGTTCTGAAGCGGGCTGGTTCGCAACCGCGAACCAGCCCGCTTCAGAACTCCCTTACCGGGGAGGGGAAACAGCGTTTGAGACAGCGGCGAATCAATCGCTGTTTAAGGGTGTTAACTTGTTAAGGCATTCCCAGCAGGTGCGGATTCATAATATTGTTTGGATCAATTCCCGCCTTCAACTGCGTCAGCAGTTTCCGGTATTCAGGCGGGAAATAAGCGGCGCAGATATCCCCGATCTCCTTATCGAGTACGCAGAACATCGCACCCATCTGGACGCATAGATCGGCAGCCTTCTTCCAAACCTCCAGGGACTTATCCCGCGCCTCGAAATCCGATTCATCGTGGTAGAAGGGGAAAGAAAGGTAATTCTGCTCCCCGTGCATCCAGATGGCGCTTCCACCGGAACGGAACCGTCCCTCCCATCCCTTAAGCTCCCCCTCCATCAGCTCCAGTATTCCTCTCACCAGTTCAAGCGTGCCATCCCTGGGTGCCAGCGGTTCCGGCATGCTCCACATCCCCAGACGGCGCGGCATAACGTCGTGTGGATACTTCAGGATTTTCTCCCCCAGCTTCCGCACAGCCGGCGAATTCCATTCCTCAGGAGAGGGAGCTTCGTTGATCGCCCTCTTTGCCAGTTCCAGCTTGGCATTGACCTCCGCGGGCGTGAATCCGTGCACCTTGTACGCAATCCACCAGTCGGATGTTCGGGCGATTCCTTTAGGCCCCGGTCCCATGAGTCCGAGCAGCGAAAACGGCTTCTCCGGTTGGAGCGCCAGCGCAAGGAATGCCTTATAAGCATCCTCAAGCCTTTCGTAGCGGTAATTGACCCCGCCGAATTCCTCGTATGGCGGCCACGGAAAGACCTGCAGGGTAACCTCGGTAGTGATGCCGAATATTCCCATGTGACCCACGAATAGGCCGGTCAGATTCGGACCGTGGGCCACTGGCGCGAACATCCCGGCACGGGTGTTGCTCCTGGTTCCGGTCTCGATGACCTCGCCCGTGGGCAACACCGCTTTTACTCCGACTATGTAAGGCTCGTTGTGACCGGCTGACGAGAACATCTGCCCCCCGCCGCCCCCGCTCACCCCGGAAACCACCCCGCCGACTGTAACGGAGTCCGCCGGCCCGTAGACGGTATGGGCGTACAGTCCCTGCCCCCTGAGCCGGGTTTCCAGCTCGGTGCAGACCATCCCTGCCTCGACTGTCACCGTCCGGTTGACCTCATTCAGGTCGAGCAGGCTTCTCATCCGGGTGAGATCGATGCAGATGCTTCTGCCCGGGTCTCCCGGCGGGCGTCCGTAGGCCGTACCCCCGCCCCTTGGGACAATGGAAATCCCTTCCCGGTTGGCGAGTCTGACGATCTCCGAGACCTGTCCGGTAGTTTCCGGACGCACGATGATGCCGGGCGTCCGGGGTGGAAATCCGCTGGAGTCGCGGGAGTAGGCCCAGATGGCGAAGTCGCTGTCGGCTACGTAGTCGCTCCCGACGATGTCGCTGAGAAGGGGTCTGAGCGGATGTGGCAAATCATGACCTCCATACGGGTCTACCGCCAAGGATAGTCGCTCTCCCCGGCATTGTCAATGAGTGGAAGTAGCCGGAGGTAACGATCTAAAAAAGGATGCAGGTCTGCATCCTCTCAGTCGCCAGTAACTTCTTGCATTCTCCCGCCATCCGCCCGACATAGCTACACCGTGGGGGCACTCATCGCGATGAGTGCCCCCACGGTGTAGCAACCTACTTATTACATTTGAGATGCCAATTAAAATTCGATGCTCATAGTTCCCCTCCCCTGGGGTGTAAAAGGGTTCTGAATCCGTCACCGCCGATATCTGTCGGCAGCGACAAAGCCGGAAAGTGCAGGAATTCCCCTCTTTGAGAGGGGTGGCCGACAGGCCGAGGTGTGTTCTCCTGTCGGGGGTCCGGGGGTGTCCCCCGGATAGAAAAGGGCAGGTGGGCGGGCAAACGCCGCCGGAGGCAATGAAATTCCCGATCGGGGTCGGCCAGTGACAGATTGTATTGTGAGTAACGGGTACTAACCAGATCATTTCCCCCTCACTCTAACTCTCTCCCCCAAGGGGCGAGAGGATACATGCGAGGGTTTCGGGGCCGCAGGCCCCGAGATTAACAAGGGCAGGTGGGTGGGAGTAGAAAACAGCACACTTGCCCTTTTGGTGATTATTAATTTATAGTAAGAGAAGTTCAAATGCAGACGCACTGAAATCCCCGGGCAGTCCACAGGATGTCGAAATGGAAATCTCAGACCTTATCCGAAAGCATCTCCTTCAACTGAATCCCTACGAGCCCATTGACCCTGTTGAGGTCCTGGGCCAGCGGGCCGGAATACCACCCGAACAGGTAATAAAGCTCGATGGCAATGAGAATCCGTACGGTTGCTCACCACGGGTTCAAAAGGCGCTGGGAAACTCTGATTCATATAATATCTACCCGGATCCGCTCAACCGGGAGATACGGAAACTGCTGGAGGGATACACCGGTTTTTCCTCCGAATACATCGCTGTGGGAAGCGGTAGCGACGAGCTGATCGATAACCTGCTGAGAATCTCGCTTGAGCCGGGAGACCCGGTTATCAACTGTCCGCCAACTTTCGGCATGTACCCTTTTAGTACGGTGGTCAATGCCGGTGAGGTGGTAAATATCTCCAGACGCGATGATTACAGCGTAGATATAGAGTCCGTGGAATCAGCGGTTGACGAGCGGACAAAGGTGATCTTCATAACCTCGCCCAACAATCCGACCGGGAACCTGACGCCTGAAGAGGATATTATAAGGCTGCTTAAAACGGGACTGATGGTAGTCGTTGATGAGGCCTATTATGAGTTTGCCAGGGAAAGTGTTATTTCACTGGTTAAGTCATATACCAATCTGGTGGTGCTCAGGACCTTCAGCAAATGGGCGGGACTGGCAGGATTGCGTGTCGGATACGGGGTGATGTCACCAGATCTGGTGGAGACTAATTACCGGATGAAGCTGCCTTACAATGTCACGACCGCCGCGCAGGTAGCGGTAAGAGAGACATTCCTTGATATGGATTACATGCAGGCCGGCATTGATGCCATTATCAGTGAGAGGGAAAGACTCTTCAACAGGCTCAGGGAACAGGGCACTCTCGATCCGGTTCCCTCATGTTCCAACTTCATTCTATGCCGGGTTAACCGGGGTGATGCCCGTGGGATAAAGCAGTATCTGGAGGGCAGGGGCATTTTTATTCGCTACTTTGACACTCCTCAGCTTCGGAATATGCTCCGAATAAGCGTTGGAAAGCCGGAGCACACTGACGCGATAATCGGGGCTCTGGAAGAGTTCAGCCAGGGGTGAGAGGTGGAGGGAATATTGTGCCACTACTTGCCCGGGCAGCACGATTTCTTAAAAAGAAGCTCAAGAGGTATTTCAGTGGCAGACTGGCGATTATCCAGATCACCGCGGGGGTGGGTGCTTTTGCCGGGCGCTCTCTGGCGGCGTATTTCACTCACGGCCAGGACACGTGGGTGATCGTTGTCACGAGTCAGATTGGCAGCTTCGGAGGGTATATCTCCACGTGGGTGCTTGGCTACTGGCTGGCTTTCAGGGCTGATTACCGGGTTTCCGGGCGGTCGATGCCCTGGGATGTATTCAGGCTGGAGCTGGTCGAACAAATGCCGAGTATCGCCATGGTGGTTCCGTCTTCGCTGGCGCAGGCCGCCCTGATTGAGTCGGAACTGATGGGAACCGAAAGGGTGAGCGATGTCGTCTCAGTCAACCTGGGAAGCTGGTTTGGGCCGCACAGGATTGTGAACGTGGTCTTCATGCTGACCAGTAATTCGCTGAAGAAAGCCTGGGTGGATGGGACCTGGAGCCCGATTGCGGTTCTGCGAAGAACGAAGAACAGAATGGAGAGCGCTGTCAGGAGGAATTGGCGACTCCTTTTCCGAGGATGGAGGAACGGCGAGTGAGATGATTCGATAGCGCCTTGAAATCAATCGCTGTTGCTGTGGGGCTATAGCTCCTTCGGGGAACATTTACAGGGGTCACTTAAACTGCAATGATAAAATTGGAGTAGTCTATGCGTGAAGAAATAGAGTCAGCAATAAAGGGTCACGAGGCCGATTACATCGAGGTCCGAATCGAGGAGACGGAATCAACCCGCATACAGTACCGGGACACAACCATCGAGGATATCGGGCGGACAAACGGTATTGGTGGATGCTGCCGGGCGATGGTGAGGGGTGGGTGGGGCTTCGTCTCATTCAATAATATGGATGATTTAAGGGAAAAAGTGGGTCTTGCTGTCAAGCAGGCCGGGCTGGCGGGAAGAGAGGAGAGCATGCTGGCTCCCGTGGAGCCGGTGGTGGATACCGTTGAGGTCGAGGTGAAAAAAGACCCGACCGGAGTTTCCCTGGCGCAAAAAAAGGAGATACTGGATAGTTACAACGAAATAATCTGGAGCATGCCGAGGATACAGACTTCCAGCATTGGTTATTCGGACTCACGCAAACGCAAGATATTCGCCAGCTCTGACGGAAGCTATATTGAGCAGCGAACCCCCGATGTTACACTCAGGCTGGCAGCCGTGGCGCGTGATGGAAGCGATGTTCAGCAGTCCCATTTGAGCCTGGGCAGCAGGGGAGAGTTTGGATTTGTGCAAGGCCTGCACGATCAGGTGAGGGATATGGCACAGAAGGCGGTTGATTTACTGGCTGCCCCTCAGATCAAAGGCGGGGATTATACTGTGGTCTGCGATCCGGTGCTCGCGGGTGTTTTTACCCATGAGGCGTTCGGGCACCTTTCCGAATCGGATTTTGTCTATGAGAACGATAAGATGCGTGAGATTATGGTTTTAGGGCGCAGGTTCGGCGGGAACCATCTCAACATTGTTGACGGGGCCTCTGTACCGGGGCTCAGGGGCAGTTATCAATATGATGACGAGGGCACTCCGGCCAGCAGAACTTATCTTATTCGGGAGGGCATCCTGGAGGGGAGGCTGCATTCGAGGGAGACCGCGGCGAGAATGGGAGAACAGCCGACCGGAAACGCGCGGGCTATCAGCTATCAGTACCAGCCCATAGTCCGGATGACGAATACTTTTATCGAACCCGGCGCAAACTCGTTTGAGGATATCATCAGCGATATCAAAGAGGGAGTTTACGCGCGCAACTGGTATGGTGGTATGACCTCCATGGAGATGTTTACCTTTTCCGCGGGCGAAGTTTATATGATCCGGAACGGTAAGATTGCCGAGATGGTTCGTCCGGTGGTCCTGACCGGGAACGTTTTCACTACCCTGGAGAACATCGACGCCATCGGCGACGACCTGGAGATGAATGAAGGGGGAGGGTGTGGTAAGGGGGGGCAGAGTCCGCTCCCGGTTTCCAACGGAAGTCCGCATATCAGGATAAGGAACTGCCTGCTGGGCGGCGGATGATCGAGTTGAGGTGTTACTTCGTCTCCCTCTAACTCTCTCTCCTGAGGGGGCGAGAGGATACAAACCAGGGATTTCGGGGCCGCAGGGCCCGAGCTGGAGTTTGGACATTTAGCGTATGTAGTAGCGATTACTATAGAGATACCTGCCTGGCTGTGATACCCTGTTCTCAGGGCAGGATCAGAATGCTATCCTGACCCAAGGAGGGAGGATGTTGCGATGGAAAGGGATAATGTTGAGGGGAATTGTGAGGGTTAGTACCACACGACTCGGGAATCAACGTGCATAAGGTCTAGGATTTGTGCTTCGCTTTGGATATCAAAATTAACGGGTTCATAAAATTACATGAGGTGAGGAGAATGTGGAAAGTATTACCGCCACCGGAGTACGAGAGCGAGGTCACCATAGAAGAGAGCATCATGATGAGAAGGTCGGTCAGAAATTATACGGATGAACCACTCAGACTTGAGGAGGTCTCCCAGCTTCTATGGGCGGCCCAGGGACTGACTGCCGGTGACGGTAGAAGGACCGCCCCCTCAGCGGGGGCTTTATATCCGCTGGAGGTTTATCTGGTAGCGGGGCATGTTCAGGGTTTGGTGCCTGGTGTTTACCATTATGAGGCCAGAGGCCACCAGATCAGCGATATTGTCGAAGGCGACGTAAGGGCCCAAATGGCTGGCGTTGCATTGGGCCAGAGCTGTGTGAGGGATGGCGCCATCGATATCGTTTTCACAGCGGTGCACGAACGAATCAATCAGAAGTATGGCTACCGTGGCGCCAGATACACCTATATGGAAGCGGGGCATGCCGCTCAGAATGTATGCCTGCAGGCTGCGGCTATGAATCTCGGCGTGGTCACCATCGGCGCCTTTAACGATGAAGAGCTGAGCAGAGTACTCAATCTGCCCGGCAGCGAGGAGCCGGTTTACATAATAGCAGCCGGCAGGAAATGATGATTTCTATAGAAGCAGCCTCGTTTGTTCATTGAGTGAATTATCAGCATCGATTATGTGAAAAACTTCCCGGCCGCGGGACTTCAATTCTGAGGCGATAAAGCGGCGGTGACACTTTTGGGGAAGGCGTTCGGCACATATTATCGCTGTTGTGGCGCCGGTGGCTATCTCCTCCAGCCGCGCTATCCCCTCTCGGAAGGTTTCGGTTTTCATAAACGCCTCGTAGCCGCCCTTACGATGGCCTCCCAGATACTCCCCCAGAGGAATGTAATCGATACTGTTGTTTCGTAAAAGCCGCGCCAGATTCTCCTTTCGGAAATGCTCAAAGCGGCTGCCGGGGTATCTTCTGACATCCACAACCTCTTTTATGGAATGATGTTTCAACAGTTCGACGAATTCTTCGGGAGAGCGGGTGCTGGTACCAAGGGTGTAAACAGGGCTTCTCTTCAGTTCAATGGGCATTATTGACATCTTCCAGCGTAATCGATGTGTGAAAACCGCTCACGACTGGAGATTCTTGGTCAGTTTGAATAACCGGAAATCTTTGGTCCGGGCTTTTAGGGTGGGGAGTTCTTCCTCTATCCGGTATCCCTGACGATGGTAGAATTGTATGGTTCTCTCTTTATCCGCTTCGGCATCCAGGACCACCCGCTTGCTTCCGGACCTGATGGCCGATTCCTCGATCGAGGCCATCAACTGCGCTCCGTATCCAAGGCCGCGAAATCGCGGGTAAACCGCCAAATTACTGAGGTAGAAGTCGCCTTCCGTGATCCGTGCCATTATCTCGCCAGACTGGCGCATGACCGGCATTTGCCGAAAGAAATCCCATTTCAGTTGCCTGAGCATCAGCAGCGTGCTGCGCCGTTCCTGCCGACGCTTTGTTTCCCGGTCGTAAGCCAGGGCCATCCCTGCCGGCTCACCCTCCACCTCGATAAAGCGGGTGTGTTCAAAGCTGAACAGGCATCTCGGGTGTCTGAACGCCCTTTTCCAGAAGTTCCGGGCGCGCGGGCCGAATATCGCCGGTATAAGCTCGGGACCCGAGTGTATAGCCAGTTCGGAAAACTCCCGATCCCTGTCAGTGGTCGCGCTTACGATTCTCGCGTTAGCCATCGGCGCATCCATCTTTTGACGACTCTAAAGGGACGTCAATCGGATACCCTCCTTAAGGGAAAACGTGCCTGGTAATCAGTTCTAGAAATCCCCTGGATGCTGAGGATTCTTATTGAACCACTGCTTGGGGGAGAGGATGAAGCCGATGATAGAGCCCTTCATCATGACCTTGAGCAGGACGAGCAGGTCCCCGAAGCTCATTCCGGCCCGTATGCGCCACTTGACGGGGTCGGTGACGTCGACGAACATGATTAGGTAGTCGCCCTGGCGGCTCAAATCGGCGATGTTGCCGACCCCGTCAAGTGGCGCATAC
>JAWOBX010000101.1:0-9455 GCA_046484125.1 Dehalococcoidia bacterium
GCATGTGGCATTTCCAGGATGCGGGCTGCCCCGGAGAATGCATACTTGCCCGGACTTGCCCCCGGATGATGGCGCGCCATTTGAGGCAGGATACGGAAAAGTTGGAACAGAGGAATTTGAGAAAAGCGAAATATCGAGTTCACCAAAATACGAAAAGAGACTATTTTTGAGGTCTATGGGATGATAATGAAAATGATTCATTTCTAGGCGCTATGGCACCATTTGAAGTCACTGTTTCACCCGGGTAATAGGGTTTTGAAGCCACCTGTATCGTCTTTCCATGCTGTAAACTCGCCTGACAATGACCATCATTTGGAATATAAGGAAAACCGGTGTGATGTTTAGCCGGTAGTGAACGTGATGTATGAACGGCAATATTCGAGGGATGGGAGAACGTTGGAATGGGAAGAGAGGTTCCTTAAATTCAGGATTAAAGCCTGACCTGGCATATCCTTCTTGCGGGCAAATAGTGCTCAGCCACTCCATCACGCCCCTGGTCATTTAAAGAATCGCCCGGCTCGTATACCCCCATATTCGTAACCAGCAGGATGTCACCCACTTGAATCGACGAAGGCAGTTTACGTTCCACCTCAAACCCGCCGCTAAGGTTACACCCCTCGATACGTGTAGTTACCGCACTTCCCTCATCAAGCTTTGACAGGTTCAATACTTGATGGCCTGCATCATCCAACCTTCTACCAATGGAGGTATTCACATCCATATTTAGTCTTATAAAAGGACGCCCCCCCTCTTCACCAGTCTCTGTTATCCTTGCCACCAGTAATCCGGCAGATGAAAGCATCGACGAAGGCACTTCGAACCACAATTCAAATTGCGGACAGGCAGAGTTAACAAAATCCAGATATCTCTCGACATTACGGATATCCATTTCACATTTTGCATGACACACCCCCACACCCTCGTCATTTCCCAACATCACCGTGAGAGCTTCAGGAAAACGACCGGATGCCCTGGAGATGAGGGATATCTTTTCATTTGCATCAGTCAGATAATATTCTGGTTTTATATGGAGATAAAACCCTTTCACAGCTGTTTCAGGCCAGAGCCCGTACTCCAGTATATTTTGTGAGTCTATGGATATTAAAACCCCGTGAGCATCGCTAGTTCCGTAATTGTCCGAATATACTCTGAACACCCACGGATCGCTCATGACCATATGCGCTCCATATTGCATTGCGCGCCCGAAGTTACTCTCGCGATCGTTATCACACTTAAACATTATTCGGTCTGAATTGAGCTTATCGAATTTACTCGAAAGCGCATTCAATTCCCCGGATGACCTACATAGAAAACTCAATCCCATTTCACAGGCCTTCCCTATTATCTCGGGATGAGGATTCAAATGGGTTGGGTAAAAAAGCACATCAAGGTTGTCGACGCACCACAGATCAAAGAAAATATCATTGAGAATTTCCTCGTTGTAAATGTAAAGCGGACATTCCTTCTCGGTCAATGCCAGCAACTCTTCTTTTCGAGCCCGCCACCAGTCAACCATCATGGTTATTAGATACGCTCCCTTCGTTTCTCATAATTCCGGCATATATCCAGTGTACTATCCGTTAAGGTCGAGGTACAAACGTTGAGCAGTTTTCTCAATCAATCTTTGGCCTTACTGCAAAAAGGTGCAGGAGATGACTCCTGCCGGGGGTTTTGGGGGTGTCCCCCAAAACAAACTTCCCCCAAGATTGGGGGATCAAGCAACTGTGTTAAAAGTCAAGAGCATGGTCCAAATATCTGACGAGAATTGGCAGGCGAATAAGGTGTACGATGTTTGAGTATGGCATTCAAGATGGTGAGAAGCTTGCGCATACAAGCGGTGAGAGCCAGTTTTTTAGGCTTTCCGGCGGCAGTGAGTCGGGCATAGAAAGCAGCGATGGTGGGATTGTGACGAGTAGCTGTCAGTGTGGCCATATAGAGCACGGCGCGTACCGATGCCCGACCGCCCCAGACAGTCCGTTTACCCCGAAACTGGCCACTATCCCGATTGAGTGGGGCAACTCCCACCAGGGCCGCGATTTGTTTGCGGTTCAATGTGCCCAGTTCAGGAAGCTGAGCCAACAGAGTTCGCGAAACGACAGGGCCTATCCCCTTAATTCTTCGCAAGAGGTTCTCTTTCTCTCGCCAAACAGGACTGTTTCGGATGGATTGGTCCAGGTCTTTGTTGATGTCGGCCAGTTCCTGTTCCAGCCAGTCGATGTGGGCTCGGATACGCTCCTTTACGGGCTTTCGGGCCGAACCCAGACGATTCCTCTCCGCTGTCAACATATCGACTACCTGACGCCGTCGAGCAACAATGGTGGCAAATTCCTGGGTTTCAGCATCTGGCAGCGTACGAAGCACCGGCTTTACAGCCGCCGCAAAATGGGCCAATACCCGAGCATCTATCGTGTCGGTTTTGGCCAACTTACCTGTAGCTTTGGAAAAATCCCTCACCTGGCGAGGATTCACTATGACTACAGGCAATGCCGCTGCAGTGAGGGCAGCCGCCAACGCCGTCTCAAGTCCCCCGGTGGCTTCCAGTACCACCAGGGCAGGTTCCAGCCCTTTCAAGCAAGAGAGCGCTTGGTCAATCCCTTCATCATCATTTGTCAGGTTCCATCGCTGATTCGACAAATGAACCGCAACATCTATACTCTTTTTGGCAACATCAATGCCCACATAAGTTTCCCTTGTCTTCATCGATTTTTTCCTCTCCTTCGTGGCCCTTCCTTGCAAGATGCGGGCTTGATTTCTGGCCCAGGCAACTGTTCGGGCTCTTTGAAGATTCAGGCACGACGACCCTCGCTCGATCACGGTCTTTCAAGACCAAGGGGGTTCCGGTCGATCGTGCACTCATTATTACAATCTAATATTATCACCTTCTTAAAGATACAAGGGGGTTGATTTGAGGTTTTTGCAGGAACGCCATCTTTATGATTGACTTTAATAGGAGTTGATTTTGGGACTCGTCAGCATCTACGGGCGATAACATGCAGACCGATTCACAGTCTGGTATGAAGAGCGAACCGTCCGAATGAAGCAGTAATGAAGATGACCTACACCAGCGACTGTTCGACGATCTCCGATACATCCAGTACGTTGACATTCTCTGCGACGCCTTTATCCTTCAGCCCGTCTTCGAACATGGTCAGGCAGTAGGGGCAGCATACGCAAATCGTTTGCGGGACTTCCCTCAGTGCTTCCTCGGTGCGGGCCACGTTAATGTTCTTCAGGCCGGGACTTTCTTCCATCCACATCCTCCCACCACCACCACCACAGCAGAATGAATTCTCCATGTTTTGCGGCATCTCGGTCAAATGGTGCCCTGCAGCAGCAATCGCTTCGCGCGGCGGCTGATAAATCTCGTTGTAACGTCCAAGGTAACAGGAATCGTGGAAAACTATGTTACCCAGCCCGTTACGTGACTTTTTCAGTTTAAGCTTCCCTGAATCGATCAGCCCTTTGATGAATTCCGTATGATGGATGACCTCCGGATCGAAGCCATACTGGCGGTAGTCGTTCTTCAACGTACTGAAACAGTGCGGGCACTGAGTGATGATCTTCCGCACACCCTTCTCATTTAAAAGTTCCATGTTAGAGCGGGCCATCTGGTCAAAAACGAATTCGTTACCCAGCCTCCTAACGCTATCACCGCAACATAATTCTTCCTTGCCCAGGATTCCCCACGAAACGCCGGCGGCATCCAGTATCCTTGCGGTGGCCGCGGTAACCCGGCGTGCCCTTGAATCCAGAGCCCCGGCACACCCTACATAAAGCAGGTATTCGGTCTGGCCCGCCTCAAAAGGCCTCACCTCCAGATCGGCAGTCCACTTGATTCGTTCGGTTGGAGCGATTCCCCAGGGGTTTGAGCGCTGCTCCATATTATCGAACAGCGTAAGCAGTTCTTCCGGGAACCTGGCATGCGTCTCTACCAGATAACGCCGCATATCAATGACCCTGGGTACATGTTCGATGAATACCGGGCAGACCTCCATGCAGGCTCCGCAGGTAGTACATGCCCACAATACTTCCTCGGATACGCTGCCTTCCCCGTTATCACCGATTAGAGGTATCGAAGACTGTCTTTTGTCCCTGCCACCAATCATAGAGGGTCCGTTTTTAAGCAGGTTCACTTTAATATCATGGATTACCAGCCTCGGGTTCAGCTCCTTGCCGGTTGAGGTTGCCGGGCAGGCATCGCTGCAACGACCGCACTCCGTGCAGGAGTAAGAGTCGAACAGTCCCTTCCAGGGAAACTGGTTGACTCTTCCTGAACCGAACTCATTGCCCTTGACAAATTCTTCGCGTGGCTGGGTATTGATCTTTTCAAGTCTCTTGAAAAAGCAGTTTGGAATTGAGGTGAGAATATGCATATGTTTGCTGTATGGAAGGTAATTCAGGAAGCCCAGGAGAACCGCCGCATGAACCCACCAGAAAGCTTCTGCCCAGTTTTCCAGGCTACCGGATGAGGCGCCATCAAATATTCCGGAGATTGCGCTGGAAACCGGCATGTAATCTTCAGCGCTCTCAACTCCATCGGCGATTTCAGCACCGTGCAGTCCGAAGAAAGCAACCATCAATAACCCGACCAGGGAAAGTATGGCAAAGGCGTCCCTGCTTCTGGCGTCTATGTATTCAGGAGGAAACAGCAGCCTGCGACCGATAGCAATTATAACCGCTGCCAGTGCCAGAATAGAGACTATATCGAATACAGCCGCCAATGCATGATAGACACCATCGGGTAATTTGGAAAGGGCTATCTGATCAGGGAAAAGTCCGTTTAACAGGAACTCAGCGTTGGCGATCATCAGGATTATGAAACACCAGAAAAGAACGAAATGATTTAACCCGTAGGCTCGTTTGACCACCCGCCTCTGGAAAAAAGCATAATACAGCATGTTCCAGACGCGCCGGCCAATGGAGTTGAATCGATTTTCCGGCCTTCCCAGGGCAATAAGTCGGAAACGCCGGTATGCGCTCCAGATGAAGAGCAGAATGGCACATGCAATAACAATTGCGAATATGGTGGTATCAGGCAACATTCAATCTACTCCTGGTGGAAGTGCAAAGCGGTCTCAAACTGCGACCGCTTTCTGGGCACGCAACTCCCTGATTCTTTCCGTAATAAGCGGAACAATGGTTGTAACATCCCCGACGATACCGTAAGTGGCTATCTCGAAAATGGGAGCATGCGGGTCCTGGTTGATAGCGATAATAACATCCGATTCCTGCATTCCGACTAGATGCTGGATGGCTCCGCTGATTCCACAGGCCATATAGATCCTGGGTCTGACGGTTTTGCCCGTCTGGCCTACCTGGCGCTCAGCCGGCATCCATCCTGCCTCCACAACCGCACGAGAGCAGGCTACGACGCCACCGAGTTCATCGGCCAGGTCGTGGAGTATCTGGAAATTCTCCGGCCCGCACATGCCTCGCCCACCGGATACCAGCACTTGCGCCGTCGCGACATCGACAATATCATCACTGCCGGAATCCGTGATTATCTCCAGCACTTTTGTGGCGAAATCATCCTCGCTGTATTCCATTGATTCACGAACTATTTTCCCGTAACCGTGCCCGTTATTATTCGGCATGGGCATAACGTGCGGACGCACCGTTGCCATCTGGGGACGGGTCTTTTCAGTCAAAATCGTGGCCATTATATTGCCGCCAAACGCGGGCCGCGTTTGAAGCAGATTTCCCTCATCGTCGGTTTGCAAACCGGTACAATCCGCTGTCAGGCCTGTCTCCAGCCTGGTGGCTACGGCTCCAGCCAGGTCCCTTCCAAGTCCGGTGGCTCCGAAAAGAACTATTTCGGGCTTGTACTTTTCAACCAGGTGGCATATGGCCCTGTAGTAAGGCTCGGTACGGTAATTACGGAAGATAGGGTCGTCCATCAAATATGCGTTATACGCCCCGAAGCTGAAGGATTCGGCACAGAGGTGCTCGACATCATGGCCAATAACAATCGAACTGAGTTCAACACCCAGCGAATCGGCCAGTTCTTTGCCTGTTCCCAGCAATTCCCATGAAACCTCGGCAGCGCGGCCCTCCGTCTGCTCAACGAAAACCCAGACACCCTTGTATTCTTTGATATGTGCCAGGTCTTCTTCTTCTTCGTCTTCTTCTTCAACCTTCTGCCCTGCGGCCTTCCGGGCCTCAATTTCCTCCAGTATTTTCAGCTCTTCTGGAGTGAAATACATTTCAATGGCTTCAGCCGGACACACCTTAACGCACCTCCGGCAGCCGATGCATTTTTCCTCATCTATTACCGGTTCACCCGCCTCATTCATTTCTATAGCATTTGCCTTACTGCAGGCGCTCTGGCACCGGGCTCCACAAGCGATGCATTTCCCTTCAATAAGTTTAGCTACCCCTCGTGGTTTCTTTATCTTTTTATTCTCTTTCATGACATATTATCCCTGTTAATTCAATGATTCTTTTGAGATTATCCCAGGAAATCTGACCAGCCCCCTCTACCTTCAGTCACGAGAGAAAATTTGAATCCAGAGAACTCCCAGCCACCTCAAGCCACCCCCAACGCAAGGGCTAACTCAGATATATAGCAAATCCTTTTCGATCATTTTACCTACCAGTAGTTGAGCAGCCTGTTTCGGGTCGCGATTACCATCCCCCAGCACCTCACCCTTGTCTCTCTGTGGCGAGAAAATCTTCCTTACCTGTGTGGCCGAACCATTGAGCCCAATTGTCTGCGGATCCAGTGCCAGTTTTCGGTTATCCCATAGTTCAATGGGGGCCTCTTCTGCATTCAAACGCATTGGCACGGTGGGATACCGTGGCTGATTGATCGACCTGTCTACCGAAATGAGCGCGGGAAGTGTAGATTCCACTACCTCGTCCCGGCCCTCAAGTTTTCGCCTCACTCTGATTCGTCGGGACTCCAGATCGATTCGCTCGATACGATCTACCAGTGTCAACTGAGAATATCCCAGCCTGGTGGCGATTCCCGGCCCCACCTGGGCGGTATCGCCATCTATTGTTTGTTTTCCGCAGACAACGAGGGCGGTTTGATCAGTTTCAGCCATCCTCCGGATTGCCTCGGCCAGCACCTTGCTGGTTGCTAGTGTATCCGCTCCCCCAAAGGCACGGTCACTCAAAAGTATTGCTTCATCCGCTCCCAGAGCCATCGCTTTTCTAAGGGTAATCTCGGTATTCGGTGGTCCCATTGATATCACCGTCACTCGGAAACCATACCTGTCTTTGAGCCTGAGGCTTTCTTCCAGTGCATGGGTATCAAACGGATTGATGATGAAGGGCACGCCTTCCCTTATAAGTGTGCCTGTTTCGGGATCCACCGACACCTGGGTCGTATCAGGAACCTGTTTTATACAAGCAATAACAATCATTGTTTACCCCTCGGCAAATATTTACTTTATCACATAGACTACCTCAATACAACACTTTCTCGATAATATTACTAATATTGCAAATATACGAAATAGTCAATATTTCAAAAAAATAGGATCCATTTATGGAACCTCTGAATAAGAGGTGAGTTTGCGGGCTGGAAGGGCCCTCCACCTTCAAAAATCTCCAATGATTGGGGAATTCAGGGGGTAATAGGGATTACCCTAAGAACATCCATAAATGACAATGCCTCACCGATATTCTCCGGCACAACTGTTTACTCTAACCGGGGGAAATAGCTCTCAACCACCGGCTACTATCAACTGAAATGCGCCCTTTCCTGAATATCAACATGGCGTAAACCTCAGTAAATCTATACCGCCTTTATTGCGCCTGCAGCCGCTTAAGACAGATAAAAAGTGTTATACCACATTGAGCCTTTATTGTTGTAAACTAGACGTTAACATAAAGGTCATTGTTAACATCTTGCAAACTCTACCTCGAGGCATTAAAATCACTTAGTGTTCATACAGCCCGGAGGTTAATATGAAATCCTCGTTGTGCATCCTGTGCATTGCTCTTTTTCTTGCTTTTGCCGTTTTTTCCCTGGTGGCCCCCGCATCTCATGCCCAGGAGATCTCCCTGAGTCCGGATTCAAGTTGTTGCTCAACAACGATTCACCTAAGTGAGGCCGGATGGTTTGAACAACTCGAATTCTTCTGGGATGATCCCGCCGGAAGTGGAACACCCATGCCCGTAATCTATAGTTCATACGTGGTTGGTGAGACCCAGTATATCGACGCGATAGCTACCGTGCCCGAGGGGGAACCGCCTGGAGAGCATACTATCACGGCAATTATCGATGAAGCTGAGGCATACACCGCAGTCTTTCAGGTAATCGACACTACCGGCCCGACAGGTCCGAGGGGATATACAGGCGCAACCGGTCCTGCAGGGCCTGATGGGCCTGAGGGACCGGAGGGGCCGGAAGGGCCCGAAGGGCCGGAGGGGCCACAGGGTCCGACAGGCAATCCCGGCCCAGCGGGATCTGCAGGTCCGTCGGGACCGGCAGGCCCGGCCGGAGAATCCGGGTCACAAGGCCCGGCGGGGGCCGATGGTTTGAGCATCACATGGCAAGGTGAATGGGAACCCGACGCGGATTACTTGTTGAACGATGTAGTTTCGCACGGAAGCAGTTCATATGTCGCCCTGGATGCCTCCAGAAACGCCTCTCCCGCGGATTCGACAGATAAGTGGGCTTTGCTCGCATCGGTTGGTCCCGAAGGAGAGATCGGTGAGGCGGGGTTGGATGGTAGTAAGGGAGGAGGAGCACCGGCAACGGGCGTAAACACAACGGGATTCGTACTCTCGCTTATAGCCATATCTGCGATAATTCTGGTTAAACTCAAACACTGGACAACAGGATAAAGCGAATGCAGAGACTGCCACAATCCAGTCCAGGAGATTATAAGATGAAAAATACTTGCTTCATGTCAGTCGCCGCTCTCTTCCTCGGCTTAATTATCGTGGCCGGTACTGTGGGCCACACGAATGCCCAGGGTGACATGGTAATAGACCCCGAATCCGGCTGCTGTGCCACCACCATTACGGTTTATGGTACCGAGCCTGGTGGCATGCCGTATTTCAGACTTGGTAACAGCGGAACCTTTACAGCGGTCGTTGAGAGGGATTTTATAGGCTATGAGGAATGGGATTTTAAAGCTCTCATCACGGTTCCGAACGGGACTCCACTCGGGGACCAGGAGGTTTCCCTGGTGGTGATGGGGGACGGAACTTACTACCTTAGCGGCACATTTACCGTTACCAGTGTCATAGGCCCGCCCGGACCCCGGGGACCCACAGGGTATCGCGGAGCCGAAGGCCGTGAGGGACCGGAGGGGCCGGAAGGACCGCAAGGGCCTGACTTCCGCACTGCGCCTGTAAAAGACATCAACTTCGTGGCCTCGGCGCACGAGTGCTTGCGCCAGCCACTTGGTATAGAGCTCAGTGCCCCCCACATAGTCTGGAGGATACTGATGCACCACCTGTAAGAGCTGCATGGCCTCACTCCGACGGGTGAGGATCCG
>JAWOBX010000078.1:0-5144 GCA_046484125.1 Dehalococcoidia bacterium
GGCGGTTATTGGTTCCGGCCCCGCAGGATTGACATGCGCGCACGACCTGGCTCTCCTTGGCTACCGTGTTACCGTCTTCGAGGAAGCCCCCGTAGCCGGCGGGATGCTGGTGCTCGGCATTCCTGAATTCGTTCTCCCCCGCCACATAGTTGAAGCGGAGATCGACCTGATTCGGCGCACTGGTGTCGAGATACGGACCGGCATGGCACTCGGGGAAAGCATGAGCATGGATGACCTCTGGCGAGATGGATTCAAGGCCGTACTACTGGCAACCGGTGCCTGGAGGAGCCTGGAGCTGAACGTAAGAGGCGCGGATTTAAACGGGGTATTACCGGCGCTTCAGTTTCTGCGGGATTATAACAGGGGCAAAGACCTGAATACAGGTGAAAAGGTGGCTGTAATCGGGGGAGGCAACGTAGGTATCGATGCAGCACGAGCCGCGCTCCGACTGGGCGCCAGGGAAGTCAACCTCGTCTGCCTGGAATGCCGCGAGGAGATGCCGGCCTTTGAGTGGGAAATCCGGATAGCCGAGGAAGAGGGTGTAAGGGTTCACCCATCGCTGGGCGTAAAGGCAATCCCCGGTAAAGAAGGTAAAGTCTCCGGTTTGGACCTGGTTGAGTGCACTGCGATTGAATCCGACGGCTCGGGAAGAATTATCCCAATCCTTAATGAGACTCGCACATCGTCTCTCGATGCCGATACTGTTATCGTGGCCATCGGCCAGTCCGTCGAAGCCAGCCGTATTGAGGGCATTCGTAACGTTGAAATGTCCTCAGGGCGAACGGTCTCTGTCGATCCTGATACAATGGCCACAGGCGCTCCCGGCATATTCGCCGCCGGCGACGCCGTAGCCGGTGCGGGCACTGTCGTCGAGGCGATTGCGGCGGGGAAAAGGGCCGCGGCATCCATCGACCGGTACTTCCGCGGAGAAGCCGCCTTCGATTTTCCCCAGCCTGATGAGGTGATTGAGGTACCAGATGACAGGCTGCCCCGGTTCGTCAAACGCAGTAACCGCGTGGAGATGCCGGTTTTGCCGGTCCGGGAGAGGCTCGGCGCCGGTAGAAATGAGGTTGTAGAGCAGGGATACTCTGAGAAACCGGCAAGGAGCGAGGCGACGCGGTGTTTGAGTTGCCCGGTGTGCGGCAACTGCATGTACGACCGGTTCCAGATTTGCTACGAGACGGCCACCCGGCTGCTATGACGAAGGGGAGGTTGAAGCAATGAAACAGATTCAGTATGACGCGGTTGTTATTGGCTCCGGTGTTGGCGGTCTGAGCACCGGGGCCCTTCTGGCGCATAACGGATTCAAGACCCTCGTCGCCGAGCGCCTCCCCGCCCTCGGCGGCCGGTGCTCCACCCTGGATTACGAAGGCTATAAAGTGCCCGTCGGTGCGGTTGGAGTGCCCTCCAGCGGGCCGTTTCGTGAGGTCTTTGATACAGTGGGAGCGGATTTCGAGGTTAAACAGCACCCCGAGGGAAAATACCTCGTTGATGGAACAGAGGTGCCGCTTCCGGAAAAAGGACAGTTCAACGCCATTCTTTCCCACTGCTGCAGCGATGAGGAGGAGTACAACCGCATTCGCAAGGCCATGCGCCTGGCCGATACATGGGAGAAACCTTCAAACGAGATTACTCTGCGGGACTGGCTCCTGCAGTACACCAGTAACGAGAGCGTACACGCACTGTTTCAGAACGTTTGCGCCGCCTTCATCATCGCCAATGCCCACGAGGCTTCGGCAAGGGAGTTCTTTGAGATCCGCACCGGCATGATGCGTTCCTATGGAGCCGCCTGTTTCTCGCTGGGAGGCAGCATCGCCCTGATGGAATCGCTGGCCAGAGCCATAAAGTCGATGGGCGGCGGAGTCTGGACCCGCTCCCCGGTGACACGCATACTGGTTGATGATTATAAAGTTCAGGGAGTGGTCATCGACACGTCGGAGGGAGATGTGGAGGTCACCGCGAAAGTGGTTGTAAGTAATGCGGGCCCGCGCAAGACAGTTGAACTCACCGGCAGAGACAAATTCGACAGCGGATACTTGAAAGAGGTTGACCGGCTGCGGCCTTCTCTTCAGATGTGGGTGACAACCGTCAGCGACAGGCCGCTTTACGACTGGCCCGTGGTAACCACCCTGAAGACCCGGCGGATGATAAACATGTTGATCCCGTCTATGGTCATTCCGGAGATGGCACCTCCCGGCAGGCATGTTCATTACTCCATCTCCGGTCCGGCGGAGCAGACCGGGCACTGGAACATGAAGGAAGAGGTTGACCTGCACATCCAGGATTTAAAGGATAACATCCCGCTTTTCAGCCAATACGGCGAAGTTCTGCATGTGGGCTGCTACCATGGTGACTGGCCGACGATCACCAACACACCTTTTGCCGGCTATGAGCCGCTCTCGCAGAAAACCCCGGTGGAGAATCTCTACAATGTAGGGGAAGCCGTCGGCGCGGGGGGGTGGCTGGGAGGCACACCGGGTTGCGCGTTGACTGCCAAAACCGCGGTGGAAGAGATAATAAAAAGGGAAAAGAGGGAAAAGGCCAGGGCGGCCAGGAAGTCAGGCGGGAATTAGTGTCAAGTCAAATTCGCAATGACAGGTACAGAGGTAGGTACCCTAGGATATTCAATTAAGGAGGAACAATGCCCTATTTGAAAGAGTACGATTTGAGCGAAAAGGTGGCCATCGTTACCGGGTCCAGCAGGGGAATCGGTAAGGATATCGCCCTGACGCTGGCTGAGGCCGGGGCCGATATCGCGGCCGTGGCACGAAGCGAAGAGGATATCGAGCAAACCGCGGAAGAGGTCCGACAACTGGGCCGCAAGGGTATCGCCATACCGACGGATATCACCCGGCCGGACCAGGTACAGAACACGGTCGATAGGGTACTGGCGGAGTTCGGCAAAATCGACATCCTGGTGAACAACGCCGGAGCGGAGATCGATAAGCCGGTGGCTCCAATGCCCCACCTGAAACTGCCTCAGATGACGCTGGAGGAATGGCACAGGGTAATGGATACCAACGTAACCGCCCCATTCCTCCTCTGCCAGGCGGTGGGACCCCACATGATAGAGAGGAAGCAAGGCAAGGTCATCAATATTACCTCAGGCGTGGCCGGGCGTGTCGGGATCCTTTACAACACCGCTTATGTGGCCAGCAAAGGGGCCCTCTCGCTTTTCACCCGTAAGCTCGCCTGGGAATGGTCACGGTATAATATAAACGTCAATGCCATCGGGCCCGGGGGAGTGGAGACTGAGATGGCCGCGCCGTTGTTCACCCCCGAGGCCAAGCCTTTTCTTGAGAAAATCCTCAGCCAGGTACCGTTCCACCGCTTCGCCAAACCCCGGGATATATCCCTGCTGGCAGTCTATTTGGCTTCCGATGCCTCCAATTTCGTTACCGGGCAGAACATTTACGTTGACGGCGGGTTCACCGGATCCGGGTAAACGTCGTCTTTGTTTACAAGCCAATCAAGGTGGATACAAAAGAGCATTGCGCAACATACATACACCGAATGCCAGTGGCAGAAGACTGGTTGGAGAGGGGAGTGCGGAAGCGGGCAGGCGGTGGCTGCCGGGCCGGGATTCGAACCCGGACGTACGGCTCCAAAGGCCGTTGTGCTGCCTTTACACTACCCGGCAATCTCTTTTTAACGATGGTAATTCACTGGTGGTGAAACTTGATCCAGCAAAATGCCGGAGGTCGGAGTCGAACCGACACGGGATTAACTCCCAACGGTTTTTGAGACCGCCGCGTCTACCATTCCGCCACTCCGGCTCAGGTTCAAATTATACCTTCTTTACGCTTCTGTTGTCCAGAGTTCCCGACATTTTCCCGACATAGTACTTTTTGCTAATGATTTAAAACGCCAGGGAAGTGTGATCCTTGACAGACATAATCTAATGGAGACTTTAGGACTTGCTCCTACTATTCTGGGCAAGTTTTCGCCTTGCCCACTTCATTCCCATCCCTATGGGTCATCGTTTTATACAGGGAGGTTTACACTGTCATTTGACGGATGAGGCATAGTGCGAAGAAATGAAAAAATGCTCACTCAAGAATCGGCTTCAGCTTGGTCTTGAGTGAAGACTGGTATTTGGCCGCAGCCTGTTCAAATTGATCGATCTTGATTATATCTGTATCCAGTGTTGTAGTCACTGTGCCCCAGAGACAGCTTACATCAACACTCGTATTGTACAGACTGCATTCTTGCGCACCGCTAATCCAGAACTCTATAGGAGGAAAAAGCACCACCTCAATACTGGATCGGTCTCGTTTCTTCAGAAACCGTTGCCGCACTGTGACTGGTGGGTCCCAAGAATATCCCGGTAGCTTTTCCTGGGGTTTCTGGGTTTCGAAAGAAGCAATACGCCATGCTCCGATGTAGAGGTCACCACGTATTCGCGAGATCGCCACATTGAACAGGCTGCGATTCTGAATCTGCCAGGACAGATTCAATTGGGGCACTTGTCCCTTTTCTTCGGCCATAATCCTGATGTTCTCGTGAGTGATTGTGCCCGCAATCTGAGCAAGGCACCGGTTTCTCCACCAATTCACAAAAACGCTCATGATCACTTTGCCAAAAAACCCGACAATAGAGCCTCCAAGTTGGAGAATTATGGCTAACAGCATTTCCATCCAGTCATCCCAGTGAGCATGTTGGATCCTCTCTTACCCAAGTTCTACAGTTTAGATTTTGGCTTAGCTTTGGAGGAAATCGGCTTTAGCTATGAATTTCAAATTTTGGCGTACAAATGTAGTGCCTAATTATGGTGGTTACGCAGCTTTACAAATGCGTTTGTCTGTGGTATTATCAGTAGTGGATAATCAGGAGGCAGGCGCATGTTCGTCCGGGCAAAAGGGAAATCCCTCCATCTGGACCGCCGGGCTGGCCGGCCATCCCGGCAGCAGCGCGCCGGTGTGGTCGAAGGCCCACACCGTGCCCCCCCCGCCGGTGCAGCAGAGAAAGATCTCCAGGTCGCCGTCGCCGTCGGCGTCGGCGCACACCGGGGCGGAGTAGCTCAGCACTGCCGGTATGGGCACCGGGAAGCCCTCCGAGGGCGCGCCGTCCTCTTCGAGGCAGTAGAGACGGACCGACTGGCCGATGTCGTAGGCGGCGAAGAGGACCTCCGGGCTGCCGTCGGC
>JAWOBX010000089.1:0-7500 GCA_046484125.1 Dehalococcoidia bacterium
GGCCGCTTGAGTCCGGGCTTTATCTCGTCATGGGCCATAGATCCCGTTATATCAGCCATGGCGAACCCCTCCCCGATCTCTACCCCTTTGACCGCCTGGATGCTCATGACGGCCTGGGCAATCCTGCCGTTTATCCGCCGGTCCCACTGGGTATGGCTGCCAAGTCCAACCGGCACACCGGTGGCTATCAACTCAAATGTCCCACCAAGGCTATCACCCGCCTCTTTTGCCTCGTCGATCGCCGCCATCATGCCTTTCTCTGACTCAAGGTCCGAACACCGCACCGGTGAGGCCTCGACCTTTTCCCAGTTAATTTGCCCCGATGTATCAGCGCATATTCCGCCAATGGAAGTCACATGGCTGCGTATCTCGATATCAAATTCCTCCAGGAACCTCCTGGCAACCGCCCCGACAGCCACTCTCGCTGCCGTCTCCCGTGCGCTCGCACGCTCCAGCACCGGACGGATATCATCGAAATTATACTTGGCTATTCCAGCCAGGTCGGCATGGCCCGGCCTGAGGCGGGTTACTTTTTCGATGTCTTTATCAGCCACGGCCACGCTCATTGTCTCCTGCCAGTTCTCCCAGTCCCGGTTGCGGATTAGCAGCGAGACTGGACTGCCAATCGTGAATCCATGACGCACACCGGATATCATCTCGGCATGGTCCTGCTCTATCTGCATCCTCCCACCCCTCCCGTATCCACCCTGCCTCCTGCGCAGGTCGCCCGCAATGTAAGCCTCGCTTATCGAAAGTCCGGCAGGGACCCCTTCCACAATGGCAACCAGGCGCTTTCCATGCGATTCCCCCGCGGTCAGAAACCTAAACATCCTTTTCTTTCCCTTCAGCCTTCTTAAGGCTATCACTGAGATCTACCTTGTCACCGAAATAGAGCTTAACGTGAGGCCATGGTATCTCTATCCCTTCCTGCTCAAAGCTTTTCTTGATGCGCTTCCTGAGCTCGCCGGTTATCACCCACTGCCACATGGGCTTGGTCTTGCCCCACAACTTGATATCGATCCCGGAATCCTCGAAACTATTGGCCCTCAGAGCCCGCGGCGTCTCTATTATGAGTTCCTTCCACTGGTCCTCCTCGGCCATCTCTTTGCTGGTACGATTCATTACCTCAAACGCATGGTCAAGGTCAGTCCCATAGGCAACCGGCATATCCAGATTGACCGACGCCCAGTCCTTGGTATAGTTGGTGGAAAGCTTTATCTCACCATTGGGAACAACGTGTGTGGAGCCGTTGAAGTCCCGCAGCACCGTTCTCCGCAATCCCAGGTGTTCCACCTCCCCATCAACGCCGGCTATCTGAATCCAGTCCCCTTTGGCATACTGGTCCTCCAGTATTATGAATATCCCGGCAAGCAGGTCCCGGATAAGCCCCTGAGCCCCGAATCCAATGGCGATACCGATAATACCCGCGCCAGCCAGCAGCGGTCCCACATTCACACGGAATTCGGGCAAAGTCATGAAAATCGCCACCGCCCACACAATAACGACAGCAACAGCTACCAGGAAGCCACTTAATGTATCAGCCCTCTGCTCGGCTTCCTCAATAATTCTCTCGCGTTTAAGCTCTCTCTTTACCACGTTGTGCCTTATGGTACCGGGAATCAGTTCTCTTAGTATCTGCTGGATAACAAACGCGACCAGTATGATTAAAGCCACACGAACCCCCGACCCCTTCAGCCAGTCGAGAATACCTGCTCCGATATCCTTACCCTCACCTGTCACACCGTCCATCTCTACACCGGTATTGGGAAGGATTATCATCACCGCCACACCGACGATGATTATGCTGCCCACCCACTCCACCACTCTCCTGGCGGTCCGAGCTCCTTTGCTCCAGTCAGCATCCTCCGGTGTCATTTTATGCACCAGACTGGTTATCCACCTTGGTACCAGGAACCTCATCGCCGCCAGCAGCAAAGTGGCCACAATCGCCGTCGTTATTACCCAGATGCCTTCTTCAGTAAACCAATCCCAGTCCATTTACCTTCCCTCTCCAGGCCTCCATTTTTCAGCCTTCCGATTCAGCAACCATGTCATCCATCGCATAGCGATTTGTGCAGCACCACCGATGGTTCCTCTCCTCTGATCGCATACCCGCCTCCACTGGCGATAACTATCAGTTTACCCGTACCAGCGTTCAAAGTGCCTCTCTCACCGCCCTCATCATTATGTCAACAGGTGCTTTCTGGCCGGTCCAGAGCTCAAACGAGGCCACTCCCTGGTAGACAAGCATGGAAAGCCCTCCCAGCGCCCTCGCGCCCGCCTCCTCCGCCACATTTATCAGGGGAGTCTTGACCGGATTATACACCACATCATAGACAAAAGAGTCCGGCGATATCAAGTTCCCGTTTATCGGCGATTGCCCCTCGGCCGGACCGTGCTTCATTCCTACGGAGGTGCAATTCACCAGCAGGTCAGCATTCCAGACCGCCGCCCGATAAGCATCCTCCGCCCCAACACGTACGACCTTCAAGTCAGCGAAACCAAGCTCGGCAGCGAGCCTCTCTGCCCGTTCTGGACTTCGATTAACGATTGTCAATGAACCGATATCCGCATGAATGAGCGCGAATCCGATGGCACGGGCCACCCCACCAGCCCCGATAAGCGTGACCGCCTTCCCCCCCGGATCGAATTTACCCTCTACCTCAAGAGACCTCAGGAAACCTTCAGCATCCGTATTGAAGCCAACCAGCCTCCCGTCGCGTTTGACAACGGTGTTCACCGCGCCAATCTCCGAAGCGATCTCATTCAACTCGTCAAGAAGCGGAAGCACTTTCTCTTTGAATGGCGCGGTTACATTCGCGCCCAGCACATCTGGTGACGCAATAGCATCGATGGCCTGCGGCAGATAGTCAGGCTCTGTTTGCCACAGTTCGTAACGGATATCCAGTCCCAGGTGATCGAAACCGGCCTGCTGCAGCACCGGTGACATTGAATGGCCAATGGGATAGCCTATCAACCCTACCTTTCCGGTCGTAGCATTTGCCATCGCCTGAACTCTTCTCCTGCTGTCACGTCCCAGGTTTTCCTCTTCTTATTACACTTCCCGCCCGCCGACCCGATTATTGCTTGGGAGCTGCGGCCCCAAAACCCATGCTTGAGAACTTGTTTCTGACTTCTAACTTCTGAATACTGTTCCCGCGATCTACTCTTCCTCGCCATATTCCCTCTCCGGCATTCGGCGGTCGAGATACCACTGTAGAATGAGCGCCGCTGCCGCGGCATCCAGTTTCCCTTTTATCTGCCGGGGAGTCTTCCCTGCATCCCGGAGAAGCTGTTCGGCAACGTCGGTGGAAAGCCTCTCATCAGAGACCTCCACAGGTACCGCCACTCTTTCCCGCAGCCGTTCGATGAAAGCCTCCGTCTTCCTGGCCTGAGTCCCTATATCACCACTCATCAACCGAGGCAGGCCCACCACAATGAGTCCGGCCCGGTTTTCATCCACCAGCGACTTAACAGCCTCAAAGTCCGAATCGTCACCTTTCCTCTCAATAACGGTCAACGCGCTGGCCAGAACTTCCATCGGATCGCTCAGTGCCACCCCGATCCGCCTGTCACCTATGTCGAGTCCCAGTATGCGCATGGCCTGCAACATCCTGATTAGCGAATCCTCACACTATGCCTGTACAGCGTAACAAGCTTTCCGGTAAACATACTGAAATCATATTTCTTAAGGAACCCTTCTACAATAGCAACTTCCTCTTCCGAAGTTAGATTTCCATGCCGTATATAAATAATTCCTCTTGTCTGATCCGCCGCAAAACGTATAGGGTTGGTAAAATGGTAATCTCTCGTAATCAGGACAGCTTCCCTTTTTACAGTCATACCATAGACATCCTGGTCGGATATTCCTGCAGTAGCCGACTCTGATATGGAAACAACCTCATGGTCCAGTTCTCTCAACCGGCCTACAAGACGGTAGCTGACGTTCTCATCGACTACGACCCTCATCTAGAAAGCTGCCTTCTCAGTTGACAAATATGCGGCATATTCTATACATGCCAGAATATCCTCTCGTTCAAGACGAGGGAAATTCGCCAAAACGGTCTCGTAATCTTCTCCACTCGCCAGGTGACTCAAAATTACGTGCACCGGAACACGAGTTCCCTTAATACAAGGCTCCCCTCCGCATACATTTGGATCAGATACAATCCTTGGGTTCATCATAGACCTCCCCTGATTCGTCATGTCGACTTCATTAATCAGACACGCCCACCAGTTCCGGAACCAGACTCAGGGCTTCATCCATCTTTCCCTTATCCCTGCCGCCGGCCTGAGCCATCTCCGCCTTCCCCCCACCACCTCCCCCAGTCACCTGGGCAACCTGCTTGATTATCTTGCCGGCATGTATGCCCCTGCCGGTCAAATCCGGGGTAACCATCGCCAGGAACCGGGGGTTGCCATCCAGAACAGCCCCCAGAACGATTACACCACTGCCAAGCTTCTCCTTGAGCCAGTCACCCGTCTCGCGCAGTACATCCATATTCGAGGCGGAGACCCGCGCCGCCAGGACTTTCACACCGTCAACCTGTACGACCCGGTCCAGAAGAGACTCAGCCGTTTTCCTGAGGAGCTGAGCCTCCAGATCTCTGGCCCGTTTACGCTCGGCGTTCAGCTCCGAGAGGACATCCATCAGCTTGCGATATGCCTCTACCGGATTCGAATCCAGTCTTTCCGAGATATGTTCAAGTACCTTAACCCGCTCCTCTACGTACTTTTCAGCCTCCCTCCCCGTGACCGCCTCAATGCGCCTGAGTCCCGAACCAACACTCCGTTCACCTGTAATATGAAAAAAGCCGATCTCGCCCGTGCGATTCAAATGGGTACCGCCACACAGTTCGGCACTGACCCTTTCACCAGAATCCGGGCCTTCAATCGCAACAACCCTCACATCCTCCCCGTATTTCTCTCCGAAGAAGGCCAGCGCCCCATCCTCGATTGCCTGTCTGTATGGAACAACACGTGCGTTTACAACCAGGTCGCGCCTTATGTTCTCGTTTACTATCCGCCGAACCTCCTCCAGCTCACCTTCACTGAGAGCGACCAGATGGGTGTAATCGAAGCGAAAATGATCCGGCACGACCAGCGAGCCGCCCTGCTGAACCTGCTCACCGAGCACTTGCCGCAGGGCCTTGTGCAGCAGATGAGTCGCTGTGTGGTTTCGGGCGATATCAAGGCGTCTTTCCCGATCAACTGAGGCTGTAACTGAATCGCCGACGGAAACGCCCCCGTTTGCCACCGTACCTTTGTGAACGGCGATGCTGTCAATCGGCCTCTGAGTATCAGCTATCTCCACCTGCCCTTCGGAAGACCTGATTTCCCCGATATCACCCACCTGTCCACCCATCTCCCCATAGAAGGGCGTCTCCGCCAGAATCAACTCGATCTCCTGCCCCTGAGAAGCCCTATCCACCCGCTCACCGCCTGCTATAATGGCAAGCACCCTGGTTTCCCTGGATAGGGCCTCATAGCCGACGAATTCAGTCGCGGGCAGGCCAAGGTCTTCATAAAATTTCCGGCGGGATTTATCATCCAGCCCGAACTTCTTGGCCTCCCGTGCCCTCTCCCTCTGGGCTCCCATCTCCCTCTCAAAACCGTCCAGATCAACTGCCATATCGTTATCAGCGGCGATCTCGGCGGTTATTTCAACCGGGAAACCGTAGGTATCATATAGTCTGAACGCCTGTTCTCCGGAGACTTCAGTGATACCGCGGGCTCTGTTACTATCTATTATCTGCTCCAGCATATTCATGCCGGTGGTCAGTGTTTCGTAGAACTTGTTCTCCTCGATATTGATGACGTCCAGGATATATTTTCTGCCCCTGGACAGCTCGGGATAGAGCCCACCCATCTGCTCGATTACCACTTTTGCCAGCCCCGCAATGAAGGCCTCTTTGAGTCCCAGCTTCCTCCCGAACAGGGCCGCGCGCCTCAGGACCCGACGAAGAACGTAGCCCCTTCCGTCGTTGGCCGGTAGAACGCCGTCCGCAATCAGGAAAGTGACGGCCCTGCTGTGCTCGGCTACTATTCTCATCGCCCTTGTGACGGTCTCACTCTCACCATATTTGCCGCCGGTGATCTTCTCGATATGTTCGATAATGGGGGCGAAAAGGTCGGTTTGATACAGATTGTTCCTGCCCTGCATCAATGTAGCGGTGCGCTCCAGTCCCATGCCCGTATCAATGTTGGGACTCTTCAGGTAGGCAAGGTTGCCGTTTTCATCCATGTCATACTGCGTGAATACCAGGTTCCATATCTCCGTAAACCGCTCGCAATCACAGGAGGGATCACAATCCGGCCGGCCGCATCCGGCCTCCTCGCCAAAGTCATAGTGAATCTCGCTGCACGGTCCGCACGGACCCGTCTCACCAGCCGGCCCCCAGAAGTTATCCTCTTCTCCACACCTTACTATGCGCTCTTTAGGCACCCCCAGTTCCAGCCAGTAGCCCTCCGCCTCGTCGTCATCCAGATAGATGGTTATCCAGAGCCGCTCCTCGGGCAGCCGCAGGTGTTCCGTAACGAACTCCCAGGCCCACTGGATAGCCTCCTTCTTGAAGTAGTCGCCAACGCTGAAATTGCCCAGCATCTCGAAAAAGGTCAGGTGTGTCGTATCACCCACCTCGTCGATATCGGTAGTCCGGAAGCATTTCTGACACGAGGCCAGGCGGTTGTTGGGTGGAGTAGCCTCACCCAGGAAATAGGGTTTAAACTGCACCATCCCGGCGCTTGTCAGCAGGAGCGTGGGGTCTCCATGCGGCACCAGTGAGGAACTTGGCACAACGGTATGCCCTTTCCGCTCAAAAAATGTCAAAAAAGCGTTTCTAATCTCGTCACTGTTCATTTTCAATCCCAAACCCTCTCGATTGATTTTAGGCTAAGACCTATTACATGTCAACGAAGGGAGATACAGGAGTATTCCTGAAACAAAGCGGCTGTGAGGTTGAAACCTGGTGAGCCGGGGTACATCGGCTCACCAAGCCACATGAAGGGAGGAGGGAGTTCTTGCCTTATAGTCGGGTACAGTCCTCTATTGCATGCTCCGCTTTCGCCGAAGCCTTTCCAGAAACATCCCAAGCATCAGGCACATGCCCAAATCAAGGATAGTCACCACGAGCAGCATCCAGTAAATCTCAAACATAATTTCTCCGCAACTATATACCCTGCCAAAATTGAATTATTTTGATGGTTTTTCTTTTCCGGATGACCAAACGCTCATAAACATTCACTCCAGTCAAAGTATACCCGCGATCTTGCTATCAGAGTGTTGACATCACCTGTGGTTCAAATCGGGCAATAATGGCTTCGTTTTGCCTGCGATTTTCCTTTACCTGTATTCTGCCCTGTTTTCATATTGGACTTTGACTTTAACCTGACACAGGTTGATTAAGCCCTGATTAACGGGATTTCAAATTTCGGTTAAAGTTAACCTAAAAACACACTTACATATATGACGCATATTCGCCTTATCCGCGCTCGTAAAAG
>JAWOBX010000089.1:12500-21307 GCA_046484125.1 Dehalococcoidia bacterium
CGGGCTCGCCATGACCAGTGCCCGAAATACGTAGAACGGCGCTATTACCTCAAGCAGTTCGTGGTCTCCCGTCTCCTCGAGATATGTATCCCAGAACTCCAGGTACAGCCGCCCAAAATCCCCGTTTAACTCCTTACCCTCGTATAACGCATACAATATGTAGTTGGCACTGATTGAGGCCACATCATCAGCCGGCTCCCCTGATTCGCCGCGGCTCCGGTCGAGCAGAGTGAAATCCCCATCCGGCCGCACAATTATATTCCAGGGATGGAAATCACCATGTGTAATCGACAACCGATGAGTGAACCCCCGGAGCTTCCATCGCCAGCCGATAAGCTCCTTTTCCAGAGCCTGAAATCGCTCCGGAGGGAAGAATTCGTAAGGATGGGGATAGGCGTCTACAAGCCCCCAGATGCATTCGGAATCTCCGATGAGTTGCCTGACCCTCCGCATATACATGTCCGGGTCATCAACCCTCTGTGAATGAATCCGGCCCAGCCAGCGGGCGAACTCGCGCGCCATCTCCAGATCACCTTCTTCCAACCCGGCGCCTCGGATCCTCTCAAGGCTGGCGAAATAGGGTTCGCCCTCAATTTTCTCGTGAACTATAAAAAACTCCTGAGGATCCTTGACCGGCACGAGCCAGCCCTCGACGTCTACATATCCCACACCCAGAGGCCTGGCATGTTTCTCCATTCTGGAACCGGCATAGTATTCAAACAGAAGTATGGCTGCCCTGTCCCAGTAGTGTTGATGGCCATACCTGTCGCCTTTCATCACGGAGAATACCGCTTTCTCTGTTTTCCCATCCACGGTATAGGTTACTTCAAGGGCCTTGCCGTACCCGAACTCTTTCATGGCCTGCTCGGCCAGTTGCCCGATCTCACCGACTCCCTCCAGCCTGGCCGAGTCGCCCATCACCTCCTTCAGATAACGTTCGATATTATTTGGCTCCAGTTTAATTCTCATACCATTACCTCCATGCACTTGCCGCCGGTTCCGAGTCAAAATCGAGCATGTGAGCCGTCCCTCCGGAACTTATAGAACCATCCTCTACACTCAATATACCGCAACTATGAACACTTTCAAGTCAATAACCATAAAATCAATACCAGCCGTCCGAAAACACATGTGATGATCGCTCACTAACGGTCACGCCTGTCAAGCGGCCTTCGGATTAAAACGCGCATGTCCCGTGGGGACAGCCACCAGCATACTCCGAGCTGGCGGTGACATATTCCGCCGGCTCCTGTTCGGCATCGGCTGAATAGCCGGCAAGAGTGAGTACCTGTTCTTTCTTGCTGCCGTAGCGATATACAGTAATCCCCTTGCAACCAGTTTCATGCGCCAATTGGTAAACACGACGTACGTCGTCAACCGTTGCATGGTGCGGAAGATTTACCGTCTTGGAGACCGAGTTATCAGTGTATTTCTGAAACACCGCCTGAACACGGACATGCCATTCCGGATCGATATCCCAATCCGTGACGAAGACGTCCCGCACATCCTCTTGAACCTCTTCGATCCCCCTCAAAGTTCCGCTGCGAGCTACACGCTCCATCAGCTCTTCCGAGTAAAAACCCCTCTCACGCGCCGTTTGCTCGAACATCGGATTTTTTTCCAGCAGTCGGGTACCCTCCATAACATTCCTGACGTAAGCAAGAGCGAATATCGGCTCAATCCCGCTGGAACAGCCGGCAATGATACTGATGGTTCCTGTGGGAGCTATTGAAAGCACAGTGGCATTCCTTATCGGTGGACTGCCGGGCCGGTCGTATACGCTTCCCGCGAAGTTGGGAAAGGCGCCTCGCGTTTGAGCCAGCTCCGCCGACGCTTTGTAAGCCTCTTCGTGCATAAACCGCATCAACCGCTCCGCCTCTTCCAGCGCCCGCTCGGAATTATAGGGTACGCCCATCTTTATTAAAGCGTCGGCAAAACCCATCATCCCCAGCCCGATCTTCCTGTTCCCATTCCGGCTGATCTTCTCAATGGCGGGCAATGGAAATACATTCGCCTCGATGACATTATCGAGAAAACGAACGGCGTTATGGATCAAGCCTCTCAGCTTCATCCAGTCAATTCCCCCGTCCGATATGACAGTGGAGATATTGATCGATCCCAGGTTACAGCTTTCATACGGCAGAAGCGGAAGCTCGCCGCAGGGATTGGTAGCCTCGAACGCGCCTGCGTGTGGAGTCGGATTGTAGCGGTTAATCGTATCCAGGAAAACAAGGCCCGGATCTCCTGTCCTCCAGGCACTCTCGACGATGATGCTAAAAAGGCGCTCGGCTTTAATGTTCCCGGCTTCCACTCCATTCCTTGGATTTATCAAAGGCCAGGAATCTCCGTTTGCCAGGGCTTCCATGAAAGCGTCGCTTACGCCTACCGATACATTGAAATTTGAGAGCGTGGTTCCATCGCTTTTGGCTGTTATAAACTCCACAACATCGGGGTGATCTATATTGAGAATGCCCATATTGGCACCGCGCCGTTTACCCCCCTGCTTCATGACACCAGTGGCCGTATCAAATATCTTCATGAAAGATACAGGGCCCGAGGCGACACCTCTGGTCGAACGAACAAAATCACCCTTCGGGCGCAAATGTGTGAAGGAGAATCCGGTACCTCCGCCCGACTGGTGGATTAAAGCCATATCTTTCAGGCCATCGAAGACGCTGCTCACAGAGTCCTCTATCGGTATGACAAAACATGCAGATAGCTGGCCCAGCGGTGCCCCCGCATTCATCAGCGTTGGAGTGTTGGGCAGGAATTCCAGGCTGTTCATCATGGTAAAGAATTCCTCCTCAACGGCCGTGGTATCCGCGGTCGGATCGAATGCGGTTTCCACCCCGGCAATCGCTCTGGCCACCCTTCTGAACAGACCGGCAGGAGTTTCAATAACCTCTCCCGATTCATCTTTGAGCAGATAGCGCCTTTGAAGAACCTTGATGGCATTTACACTCAACTTCAGGTCGTCATGCACTCCCATCGCTTCCTTGAGGCGCCTTACCTCCGCCCGCTGCTGGCGATACAGTATATACGCTTTGGCCACTGCCGCGTAACCCTCGCTCATCAGCACCTGTTCCACTATATCCTGTATATCTTCAACCCGCGGCGTACCATCCCCATGCCTTTCCTCGACAATTTCGACCACTCTCCTGGCCATCTCAGCCGCCGTGTTTCCATTGGCAGTACCGGTGGCATCGAAAGCCTTTTGAATCGCCCGCTCGATCAGCCTCGAGTCAAACTGTACTATCGCCCCATTCCGCTTCTTTATTTGCTTCACTTTCATTCTGGCTCCTCACATCCGGTTATGGTACCGAGTCTACATTAAGTATCAGTCGTACCAAAGGCAGGCCTTCGGGTCGAATCCACGGATTTGCCGAATGGTACGCGCTCATTCGTAAAGGCGCTCTCACAAGAACCCCTGAAAAACAAACAAAGCCTTCTCGCAAATTAATATTATCTTGTGGGGGCCATTATATAACAGATTATGGAGAGTTGAAAGAATCCGCAGCCGCCCTGCCGGGCGCACAGATAAAAAAAGAGTGAGGTTCTTTGCCTCACTCCGTGGTATTTCGCAACCAGTTTTGCGATGTTTATTACTGTCTAAGGAAAGGCCTGAACAACCAGGAGAAACCGGCGATTATTCACCCGGATGGTATAGGTCTTTGTATTTGAAACGCTGTTCTCGCGCCACCGATCGCCGGCTTTACCGGTACGCCGAGAGGTTCCCTAGAATAAACCGAACCTTTTCTTCTTTTTACCTTCGGCAGGCTCTTCCCCTTCTCCCTCTGCTTCCTTCTCCGCTTTGTCCTTCCCTCTCACCTTCCTGTCCGCCTGGTCAGTTCCCTCGATCTTCTCCAGCCAGGCTTTCGCCTCCCTGTGATTCGGGTCGAGCTGCAATACGCGGCGGAAATCAGCCTCAGCTTTCTCGTACTCTCCCATCATCTGGTGGGATCTCGCGCGGTTACAGAAAGCTATTTGATCGTTCGGCTCAAGATTGATCGCCCTGGTAAAATCAGCTATCGCGACATCGTGCTTCCCCATTGCACTGTATGCCAGCCCTCTACTGTTATATGGCCCCGGAACGTCGGGCTCCAGCTCAATTGCTTTAGTATAATCGCCTATGGCAAGGTCGTACTTGCCCTTTACGCCATACGCAATGGCCCGGTTTTTATATGCTTTTGGAGAACTCGGATCAAGTTGTATCGCCTTAGTGTAATCCGCTATGGCAAGATCGTACTCGCCTTTGTGTCTGTGAGCCAGCGCGCGATTGCGATAAGCCACAGGGTCTTTGGGATCCAATTTGATGGCTTTGGTAAAATCAGCTATTGCCAGATCATACTCCCGGCGATCGTCATAGGCAAAACCCCTGTTGTTGTACGCAACCGGATCCTCCGGGTCAAGCTCGATGGCTTTGGTGTAATCAGCAATCGCGAGTTTGAACTCCCCCTTGGCATCATAAGCGAGCCCCCGGCTGTTATAAGGCATGGCAGCCTCAGGCCGAAGCTCGATTACCCTGGTGAAATCCGCTATGGCATTATCCAGTTCCTTTACGTTCCTGTAGGCAAAGCCCCTGTTGTTATAGGCGACAGCAGCCTCGGGATCCAATTCGATAGCCTTCGAAAAGTCCGCTATTGCCTTATCATACTCAGCCCTGATGCTATGGACTATTCCCCGGCGATTGTATACTACCGGTTCCTCCGAATCCAACTCCAGGGCCTTAGTGTAATCGGAAATTGCCTTCTCGTATTCACCCAGGTTTTTGTAAAGGAGCCCCCGTTCCTGATAAACCTCTACGTCATTCGGATCAATTTCGAGTACTTTCGAGTATGTATCGATAGCCACCTCATAATCGTCATTATCGGCATGGTCCCTCGCCCGCTCCTTTAATTGGTTAACCTCTTCCATCATCTCCTCCGAGGAAAATGCGGCCTTAATGGCTTCAGGGACTCCCAGATCCGCAGTTTCCTCATCAGTTTCAGCAGAGGGATAACTCCAGCTTCCTTTTGAGTGACACACAGGGGTGCCGGGATATAAGTGCCCATCTAGGTCTATATGATACTCCCAACGCGCTTTTGTCTCAACTTCCGCGTTCTGCGGGTAGCACAGGACGATCACCTTATAACAACCACCTTCCTCATCATATCTGGCGCTCTCGATCTCCCAGAACAAATCCACTCCCTGCAGCCATGTAGCGTGAGCGTCCAGCTCCTCCCTGGCATGATCAAGAGCTCTCTCGCAGGCCATCCTGATATCTATGCTTTCACTACCTCTGCCTGTCTCTCGGTATCTTCGCTCTTCCTCTGCAGCCATTGTTTCACCCCTTTCTACCCATCCCGTATCACTACTGCCCCGGAAATCCCATACGAATTAAACACGACTTAAAACAAGTTAATAAAAACCAGCCAACCAGTCGATTATTTAATGTTATAGTATACTACTTATAAACAGATTTTGCAAGCTTTATCAAAGCCTCAATAGTAGTGTGTACCATATCATTTTTCCCTCAGTATGTCAAATGGCAGTCAGCACCGGTTTTATATTTTCTATCTCGCAATACATGGTGTCGTCTGCAAAAACTCAAATCAACCCCTCGATCCCCCAATCGTGGAAAAGGTTTGTGTTGGGGGTAACCCCCAACCCCCCGTCAGGAAAACACACCCCGGCCTGTCAGCCAACCCTGCCTGCCGTAGAGGGGAATTCCCGCGCCTTTTCGCAGTAAGGTCATATATATTCCATACAATTGTCCTATTCTCCTTATTTTAAGTTCTAAAGGCAGACCGGACATTCTACTGTTTTACCCTCATTTATTGTACTGATTGTTCGTAAACGCGTAATATTGACCGCTTGAAGTAAAAGGTGTATTATTACATTCAACCGTTGCGAGATGAAGCTGGACGGAATCTATAGATTATCACAAAACAATAATACAACCTTCAGGAAATCCCTCTATTTCAAAGGCATTCGCGCCTCAAACGTATTGGACCTGTCCCGCGTTCATGTATTTTCAGAGAAGATTATGCGTGGCCAATGAAAGTTTTGACTAATCCCGGTTTGTCGGTTGAAAAGCCGCCTGTGAGCCTTTTTAATTCAGAATACAGGGGGGAGTAGGCAATGGCAAAGAAGCCGTCTTATGAAGAACTTAGTAAAACCGTCGATGAGCAGAGAAGGGAAATAGCTTCGTTACGCACACTTGTGGAGCAATTGAGGGAGAGCGAAGAAAAGTTCAAAACCATGTTCGAAAACGCCAACGACCACATAGCTTATGTGGGACTGGATGACAGAATAATCGACGTCAACCACAAGTTCGAGGATATCTTCGGCCATAACAGGGATGATGTGATCGGAAAGAAATTCTACGATTTCGGCATAATGAGTCCGGAACAGTGGCAGCGGAGCCTGGAATACACCAGGAAATTGCTGGGCGAAGACCCGGACCAGAGCCCGGTCCTGGAATTCGAAGCGATGGATAAAAACGGTAACATCCTGTATCTGGAAGTTAATCCCAGGGCGGTAGTTAAGGACGGGCAAATTGTGGGGTTCCTCTCCATAACCAGGGATATCACCGAGAGAAAAAGGGCAGAGGAAGCTCTGCGTCAGCATCAGGATGAGCTGGAAAGGCTGGTGAAAGAACGGACGGCCAACCTGGAGGAGGCGAATACCGCCCTGCGCGTAATGCTGAAAAAAGCAGAGGAATTCCGAAGAGAGGTGGAGGAAAGGATTCTCTTCAACGTCAAGGAATTCGTGATGCCTTACCTGGAAAGACTGAAGAAGACCGGCCTCAATGAGAGCCAGCAGGCTTATATCGGAAACCTGGAGGAGAATTTGAACGAGATCACATCACCCTTTCTTCACGGTATATCAACCAGATATCTGAGACTGACGCCAACTGAAATCGAAGTGGCCAACCTGGTAAAACAGGGCAGGAGCACCAAGGAGATCGCTGAACTGCTGAATATGTCCTTCAGAACCATTGAAACACATCGTTACAATATAAGAACCAAACTCGGTCTGAAGAATCAAAAGGCAAACCTCAGAACGTACCTGCTTTCGTTTAACTGAAATGTGCACTTAGCTATAACTAAGTATTATGTAGTTATTAATGCAGTATTTAAAAGATATACATTTTCCGGCAATTATGGCAAACTGGAATTGTTGGAATATCCGTAATAATTCTGTTTAGTCCCATCGTGTTCAAAAGATGCGGGAGGTTCCATGGAAAAACAAACGGTAAAAGCGCTTTACGATTATTTCCCCCTTGATGAGAAAAACAACTTCTTCCCTTCGTACCTTTACCTGAAATACATCGATTATTTCCTGAACCAGGTCGTCCAGTCCCTGGGAATCCCTACGAAGGAGGTTCCGTATCAACTGGGCGAAGACCTGGATAATATGATGAATATGTACATCCAGCAGATATCTGAGGCCGCTCCCAGCGCGGAGACCAGCATCTATCACGCGAAGGTGGTCAGGCTCCAGGAAGCGGTCAAGTTGATGACACAGAAAGAGGATATCAGCATCGACGTCCCTGAGAGGGTGGTTCCTTTCAAACACGCGAAAGATATCATCCTGCAAAATCCCGGTTCCATCGCTTTGGGCGTGTGTGCCTGCCGGGCAGCCTCACTTGAACCTTGTTTACCGGAAGGGCAGCAGGAGGTCTGCATGTTTATCGGCGATCCGGTGGCTCCTTTCATGATCGAGCATAATCAGATATTCCGCCAGTCCTCTCAGGAAGAGGCGGTTAAAGTACTGGAATCCGCTCATGAGAAAGGATTTGTCCACACAGCCTGGTTTAAAAGGGAAATAGGAAACTGTTTCCACATGATCTGTAACTGCTGCAGCTGTTGTTGCATGGGGATAAAAATGTGGAACCTGCTGGAGGGAACCATTCCGATTATGGCCCCTTCCGGATACGTGGCCGAAGTAACCGATGAATGCGTGGCATGCGGTATCTGTGTGGATGAATCCTTCTGCCATTTCAATGCCATCAGTATGAGTGATGACGGAAGCAAGGCGATAATCGACTTCGCTAAATGCATGGGATGCGGTGTTTGTGCCGATCGCTGCCCGGAGAGCGCCATCAGCCTGCGCCGCGAATCATCGAAGGGAGAGCCACTGGATATCGACGAGCTGCTGAGTCAGCAGGCTTAGTGCCGGCCAGAGATACGTGGATAAAGGGCACAGGGCATCTTTAACGTGTATGATGAAACCGGTTGTTTTATACTTAACCAAGGGGGGATCGAATGATCGTAGTTGTAGCTAAACTCAAAGCCAGAGCTGGAGAGGAAGAAAAAGTTGAGAAGGCCATCAGGGATGTACTGCCCAAGGTCAGGGAGGAAGAAGGAACCTTGCACTATACGTTGAACCGCTCTCAGAACGACCCTTCGACTTTCATGGTCCTTGAGAAGTACAGGGATATGGACGCTTTTATCAGTCACAGTTCCACTCCATATCTGGCCGAATTCTTTTCGATTGTAACTCCTCTTCTCGATGGAGACCTGGCAGTGGATTTATTCGATGAGATCGCTTGAGCCGATTTTCATTTAAGAAACCTCTTGAGGCAAGTGGTGGCTTCAGAGATTTGGGGAATTAAAAAGGGTTGATCAGGGTTTACCTTAAGTAAGTAAAGGAGACGGACAGATTATGATTGTGGCAGGCTGTGACATCGGTTCTACAACGGGTAAGGCCGTCATTATGAAAGACGGAGAGGTCATCGGGACCTCATTGATCGCCTCAACCGTCCATCCGGAAAAAACATCCCGGATATCAGCGGATGAGGCGGTGAAAAAGGCCGGCCTATC
>JAWOBX010000136.1:0-13723 GCA_046484125.1 Dehalococcoidia bacterium
CCTTTTGTCAACGCCGTGCTCGCGGGCGAGTCTTGGGACAACATGACTGGGTATCAGGTTGCAAATTTGCTTCAAGACTGTTACATTCCTTTTGGACGACTTCATTGGCTCCTCCTTTTGTTTGCTAAAAAAAGAGTAGCCGGGAGTCGTCCATTTTGTCAAAATTATCAATTCCTATGGGATGCTAGTGATACTTATTCATATTTATCAACATGTCATTCTGAGCGAAGCGAAGAATCTCCCAGCCTTCCGGCACCAGTCCTTTGACATACACTCTATTTCCTGAGTATTTAGATTCTTCGGTCGCTGGCACTCCCTCAGAATGACATCTCTGGGCCTGTCACTACTGAGCAAAGCGAAGAATCTCCCTGTCTTTAGGACTATTTCCCGAAAACACTGCATTCCTCCTCAAACATCGAGATTCTTCGGTCGCTGAAGCTCCCTCAGAATGACAATCTAAGGCTGGCTGAACTCCGCCATCATATCCCGGAGCATTGTTAAGAGTCCTATGTCTCCCTCGGTCACCAGCCGGCCGCTCGACCAGGCATCCAGTTGGTTGAGCTCGCCAGACTGCATCGCCTGCCAGTCCTCCAGACTGACCCGGATGACACAATGGGGGTTCTCGGCCACACCCTCATACCTGGCCCCTTTACCCTGTTCGCAGTACAGGTACCAGTCGTAGCCGCCCGGTCCGGTGAAGTGGAACTGAACGATCGCGGTTAAGGCAGCGACATCGGCTTTTTCCTCTCCGTACAGTTTGGCACCCGGCGAAGGCAGGCCCAGCAAATCGGAGAGGTGCTGGGTGGCGAAATTGTTGAGGATCATATCCTCCTCGATGGGGATGCCCTGCTTGAGCATCTTCTTCATAACCGCGATCACGGTTCCGCCATACCGGAGAGTAGAGAGCACCTCGTTATAGAAAAGGTTTTTCGCCTCCCAGCCGGTAAGCTCCTCGTAACGGCGCACCACTTCCTCATCTTCAGGGGTTCCCTCCAGTTTCGGCAGTCCGTACCCCTTGCTGTGCTGCTTATCCAGGGTAAAGAACCAGGCCAGGTCCGCGACGGGGTCACCGATGAAGGCCATTTCCCAGTCCATAACCGCCAGAACGTCCCGATCAGGGCGGCTGTACAGGGTGTTGCCTATGCGGGCATCACCCCAGCAAAGGCACATTCGTTCCGGCTCGTACTGGTTCTCCCGGAGCCAGCTCAGCGTTGCTTCCATAGTGGGATGCTTTTCATCGGGCTCGTCCTTGAGCCACTCGAAGTATCTTTCCCAGTAGGCCAGTTGCCGGTCGAGCGCCTCGGCGGGATTTTTCGGCTCCCCGAGGAAGGTAAATCCGAGTCCCTTCCAGTCGAGCTTGTGAATCTTGACCAGCTCGTTGAGAGCCCCCCACCACATTTTCTTACGCAACTCGGGGGTTGACTCATAGTACATGCCGGAGCCGTGATAGGAAGGGTAATCCTGCGGCACATCGCCGACCAGCCTCTCCATCAGGAAGAAAGGCACCCCGATTACCGATTTGTCCTCTTCCAGCCATAGCATCCGGGCTACCCGTACATCTGTCTTTTCCCCCAGTATCCTCATGATGTGGAACTGATGTCCCAGTTCATATTCCGGGAATACCCCGCCTTTGCGCGGGGCCGACCTGAGAACCACCTCCAGTTCCTTGCGCTCTCCTGACTCCTCCCAGCTTATATCGAAAAGGTAAGTCTCGCTGGAAAGCCCCATCCCCGGCTTCTGCGGGTCCGATACCGATATATTCTTCGCGTTCGGCATCTTCTGACCAAGCCATGGAATCAGTTTTGACCGAATTTCAGCCAGATCTTCACTCATCTCGAAACTCCTTTCACCGGAACTGAGACCGGCTCCCGGTTTCCGCCGGACTGACCGGCCATAAACCTAAAATCCCTCGTAACCGTATTTGGGATACTTACCAATCAGGACCACCTCCACTATCCCATACCCGGTTTCGTCGCCGCAGCGCAACTCGGAGGCCATATCCTCGATAAAGTGCACTTCCGCGAGCTGCTGCGGGTCGGTCAAATCTATTTTGTGCCCGTCGATAAAATAAGGACCCATCCACATACCGTGAACGAAATCGCGAAAGCCGAACATGCCACCCGCCTTCAGATAGGCGTGAATCAGCGGACGTGCCGTTACCGTGAACTGAGGCCCCTCTGCTGGTGTAAATTTTATCTCCGCGCCGGTCAACTGCCTTATATCGGACCGGAAGGAGTAGTTGTGCTCGATATCCAGGAGCGGTACCTCTGGCTTTCCGCTATCGGCCGGATAGAAGATCGCCCCGCTAAACATAAGGGGCGTACTATCCCAGTCCTCTCTTCTGTGGAAGGTCATCCCCCAGTTCTCAAACTGGAAAGTTATGAAATTGTGCATATACCCGGTGGGTATGTCTCCCGGCTGGACTCCCACCTCCGGCACCCCGCCTCCCCTCCTTACCCCCCAGGAATGGTCCCTTTCGCACCGCCAGTTTTCGTGATCAACCTGGTAAGTTTTACCCTCCACCTTAATCCAGCCACTGGGCCTGCCCACCTGGACATAACGGACTATATGCTCCTCAACCCTTCCCTTCACCCTCGCGAACTGGGGATCCTCCTCGTGAGGCGGGAATGTTCCGTCGAAGGTTATGTCATAGCTTACACCGTACTCGTTCTCGTCGAGGGAACTCTTCACCTTTCTCAGCGGCTCTACTATCTCATATGAGAAAGGTCCCACCACAGTTTCGTCTACGGCTGGACGCAGCTCTCGAGATGCACGTACCGTGTGGACGGTCTTTCCTTCAACCGTGATGGAGACATAGGTATCGATTATGTTCCGGTTGGGATAGTAACCGAAGGAATTAACCAGGATGACTTTTCCCTCCGTATCGTGTACGCAGAACCAGGTGCGTTCCGTCCATTCCCTGGCGCTGGTAGCCGGGTGGTCAAACGTTGATACTATCTGGTGGCAAAGGAATTCGTCATATTTTGTGAGCATATTTCCTCCTTTTTTATAAATTCTCAGGCCAGTTTGCTTCGATTATCGGGGGTTTTCGCAAATCTCCCACCCTAACCCAGGTAATATCCCGTAGCGAGACCCTTTCAGGGTGGCTGAGCTAGGCTGAAAGCCTCGCGCTACGGACTCGCAACTGGGTTGGCTTGTCTTTTCGTGGTATGTACAATAACCATCCTATTCTTTCGTAGTGCGACTTTTTCAGGGTCTCTGAGCGGGCTAAAAGCCTCGCGCTACCGAGGTTGTCCCCGAGTTTAATGGATGAATATGAGGATAGTATGAAGATTATATGAAGTCTTTATGGTGATTATTGAGAGTAAATTTGTTTGAAAGCGTGGGCTCAGCCCAACAGCAGTCCTATTGACGAGAATCCCCTTTCGAGGATTCTTTGTTTCCTTAGGGGAACACATGCTGTATGGAGGCTTTTAACTTAATAATGATCCAAATTGTAAGCGATAAGTGTAGTTAGTAATTCATCAGCCAGACGATCCATTAATCATCTGCTTTTCTTTTTTTTCCGCCGTGTTGCCCTATTGGGGCCAGTCTGTCCAGTTACAGTGAGCCCAGAGTTGCGGCCCTTTTGAATATCTTTGACAAAATCCCCGACGCCGATGGACGGTATACGGAATGTCAGGAGAGTCCTTCCTCCATAATTTGAAACCGCAAAATCTCCCTGGTTGATAATATCCATCCCTATCAGTATCTCAGAGTCGCCAGATAGCTTACCTTGTGTAACGCGTACTGATGGGAAAACTACCTTGTTAGGTAGATAGAGGCTTATGAGAAAGGTTTCCTGCCAATCTTCGCCTGAGGGCGTGTAAACCCTTTGCATTCCTGTTGGCTTCAGATCGCAATCACGAACAACCTTCTGTGTGATAACGCAGTTTGTTGCGCCAGTGTCCCAAATGGCCTGATATTCATTCAGAGGTTCTGGAATCGAAGAAAGGATTGTTTCAATAGGCTTGCCTATGCCAGCCTTAGTATTAAGGACATTTCTTATGCCACCGTAATGTGTCGTAAACGCTTTCATTGGAACGGACTGCTGGTGCTGTTAGACAGGCGCATAACGCGAATGATACGTAGCTGTGAAAACGTCGGAGCCGGGCTCACATTTCTGCACCAGGAAGGTCCCCATTTCGTGCTCTTTTGATGTTTCCTCCACAGCCTCAACCTCTGAATCGTATGCACCAATTACCTGCTGGTTTTTAATAACGATATATTTTCCACGGTACTCATTCACGAGCTCGTCCTGATTATCAAGGAAATATTTAAACTCTTTCTTGAGATCCTGGTCCATATTCGCCTCCTCTGGTGCGTATCCTAGTCTAACTTTTGTGACTGCTTTTGTCAACGACTCTATACTTCAATCCCCTTTCGAGGATTCCTTCGCTTCTGACCTAAAGTTAATCGCACAGTACCCAGCCCGACTTCGGTATGTTAACTGAACATAATATCAGTTCCCCTTCGCCAGAGAATACCCGACCCCGGCCTTGGTCAGGATAAGCTTCGGGCGCCGGGGATCAGCCTCGAGCTTGCCCCTCAGGCTCCTGATGTGGGTTCTCAGGCTGACCACCGCCCCGGGGTAGTCCTCCCCCCAGACTTCCTCGGCCAGTCTGGAGTGCGTCACCACCCGTCCCCAGTTCCGCATCAGGTACTTGAGGATATTCCCCTCTATGGTGGTAAGGCTTATCTCCTTTGAGCCGTGCGTGAGCTGAAATGTAGCGGGTTCGAGCCTCAAGGAGCCACATATAATCGGCGATTCCTCATCTTGTACGGACTGCTTCCTCAACTGTACCTGCAGCCTGGCCAGCAGCTCGCCTCTCTTAAACGGCTTGGTTATATAGTCATCGGCGCCAAGGTTCAATCCCCTGGTTACATCGGCTTCGTCGTCTCTCACCGTGATGATAATTACCGGAACGGAGGAAAAAAGGCGAATCCGCTGCAGCACCTCAAACCCGTCCATATCGGGCAGGCCCAGGTCAAGCAGCACGATATCGATATCCCCGACCTCCACCCGCTCGATCCCCTCTTCCCCCATCCTTCCCGAAACCAGCTCGGCCTCCGGCCAGTCCCTGTCAAACGCGAGGGAAACGGAATCAACGATCTCACGATCGTCGTCTACAATCAGCACACGCCACAGTTTATCGATCCTTTCCAAATCAGGTACAACCGGGACTTCCACCTCCAGCGGGAGCGAAAAACCGAAAGTAGCTCCCCTGCCCGGACGGCTCTTGACCCATATCGCTCCATTGTGCAGTTCCACCAGTCTTTTGCAGAGAGCCAGTCCAAGCCCAAGCCCGTGCAAACGACCCTTATCCCCCGCCAGACGGTGATAGGGCTCAAACACCCTGTCCTGTTCCTGTTTGGACATACCGGGCCCTGTATCCTGAACTTCGACTATCAGATTGTTTCCCTTTATTTTCGCCTTTACCCGAATCTCACCGTCCTTCGGGGTGAATTTAAGGGCATTATCCAGCAGATTCAAAATCACCTGCCGGATCCGGGCCGGATCCGCCCGGACAGAGGGGATTGCGGGCGGCAAATCGAAGCTCAGGCTCTGACTCCGGCCCGCGGCCGTTGGATAGAGGCTTTCAACCGTTTCCCGGAGCAACTCCCTGAAATCAACCGGTTCGGTATTCAATTCAAGAATACCCACCTCTCCCCGTGCCAGATCAAGGAGTTCATCGACCCGGTTCTCCAGATTGGCAGCTCCCTTACTGATGTTCCGGGCCAGGCTCAGCAGCCGTTCATCCCAGATTTCCGCGAGAAGGGAATCGCTCGAGGTAACCACCGAAGTCAGCGGCGTCTTGAGCTCGTGAGCCAGCATCCGGCTGAATTCCGCTCTTCGCTGCATCTCCTCTTCTATCTGTTTACGAAGCTGTTTTTCCTGTCGATAGAGCTCCTCCAGCTTTTCCTGCCACCGCTTACGTTCGGTAATATCCTTCAGGAAGACCAGAATACCCTCTACTCTGCCATCCTTTTTAATCAGGCTACCACTCGGCTCCACCCATATAGGATGGCCATCCTTGTGTCTTACTTCCACCTCCACGAACCTGCCGGAATCCTTCTGGAGTGTGGCCTTGAACAGTTCCAGCATCTCCTCCTTTGTACCCGGATTGAAAACCGGGAAGGCGGCGATGTTCTTCCCCACCACCTCATCCCTTCTCAAACCGAACAGCTTTTCCACACTGTCATTTACATCGATGACGGTACCGTCACGATCCAGATGAATCACTTCATCATGCGCGTTTTCAAACAAAAGCTGGAACTTCTCCTCCGAAAGCCTGAGTGTTTGTTCGGCTTCGTTGAGGTCAGAAAGCGCCTGGTGGAGCTCGCCCAGTGAGATTCGCAGTTCGGTATTATCCCTGCGTAAAGAATCAATTTCCTCTTTCAGGCTCGCGATTATCCTGTCTTTAGAGTCTTCGACTCCCATCCGCTTACCCCCGAAATTCAATCGCCTTTAAATCCCTCGTCGCAAAGCAGGTTTCTCCTGATCTCATTCTGCTGCTCGAGGGGAATCCCGATTGAAGAGAGAAGAGCGTTTATGCCATTATATTCATTTTCTATGTGTTCAAAAAGATTATCGATAGCGTCCGGTAAACAGGAGAAGAACGGGGCCCAGTCTTCAACCTCCATGCCCCCCGGAATCATCCTGCCCAGGGCCCTGAGATATCCACCCATCTTATCGATTCTACCCTCCAGATCGACCAGCTTGGCGGTAAGCATGTAGTCCTCGACTATTGTCTCCCTGGAAACCCCCAGAAGCATCAGCAGAAGCGCCGCGATAATGCCGGTACGATCCTTGCCCTGAGTGCAATGCACCAGAACCGGATACTGGCCGGGATCAGTAAAACGCTCTAAAACCCGCCTTACCCTGTCCCTGTTCTGTTCCAGCATGTTGACATATAGCTGAGAAAACTCCACCTTTTTTATATCCAGTTCCAGCCACCGGGGAACACCTTCTCCTTCAAGTTGCGGATCACCGTATCCGAAGTTGAGAAAATCGTATTTCGCCTCGTTACCGGCGTAAATCCTGTCGTGCCCCTCCAGTTGAATCTCAATATCGGTTCGCAGGTCGATAATCCGGTTCAGACCCAGTCTGCGCACCACAGCCACATCCGCATCACTAAGCTTCGAAAGCCTCGCGGAACGGTAGAGCATACCCCACTTGATAGTAACCCCATTTTCGGCCGGATATCCGCCGAAGTCCCTGAAGTTCACTTCATCGGAAAGTTGAATTATTCGTCGCCAGTGTTCGTTCACCATTTGATCAGATGAAACAGCCTATAATAACCGGCCGGCCGCCTGTCTCTTTCGATGAAACATAAGAGCCAGGTTCGCCCCATTGATTCCGGATTCCGAAGCCTGATGCGTTCCCATCCCCACACCACCGGCATCCCCACCAACGATGAACAGTCCATTCACCGGGGTCCGCTGAGAGGGCTTGTACCTGCCGCACTGACCGACTATCTGGGCCAGCCCGACACATTCCCCACCCTGCCCCGGCAGTACATTATCCCTGGTATGCCTGGATATATCCGCAGGCCCCTCCGTCTCCTTTTCGTAAACAGCGTCCATCGCCTCTGGATAAAGCCGGTTCATCAATTCATCCATCTTGTCATAGAGCATGGAGATCTCCGCGGCCTCAGGATCTGGTGAGCATATCGTCCCGGCGATAAGACACTGCTTGTCGGGCGGGGCCATGGTGGTATCATAGTTGGATGGAACCGTTATGAACATGATAACCTCTTCGGGAATTTCCCCGGACCTCATCCTGATGAAGCGCTCCATGTTCACCACGCTGTCATCGGACCACATCATGTACATACCCGATTTCATAACCCGCTTATTGAGGAAATACCTTACACCGGTGAATGACCAGCCGGGCACAAGGCTTCTGACATAGTTTACGTAGTTTTTATCGAAGTATTCCTCTCCGGCCAGTTTGAGCACGGTAGGCTGAATCCCCGCGTCGCTGAGGACAACAGGGGCCGTGTAGCGCCCATCATTGGTGACGACTCCCTTGATAAAACCATCTTCAATTTCTATCTTCTCCACCTTAACACCCATCTTCATCTCGACACCACCAGCTTCAATCGCTCGAGCAAGGTCTCCAAGTACCCGGCCAAAGCCGCCTTTATAGTATCCGCCTCCGCCGCCCGTGGCTATCTGCTGCAGGATCGCGGCCTGCTCATATGCGGAGACCAGGTCTATGGGCTCGGCCAGCGAGGCGTTGGCATGCATGGCCAAGTACCAGTACAGACTCGCAGGGACGTCTTCCTGGCGGGCCAGATAATCATCGAAGGTTAGCTCGTCAAGCTCTATCATTTTCTCCGGGGGCATCAGCGCCACTTCAGCCAGTATGGCCATTGCCCTCTCCTGCTCCTTCTCATTTAGTTCCCAGAGGTCGAAGAATACCGAGGGGTCCTGGTCTCCTGACGCGCCCTCAACGGTGGTGATGGACTTCTTATAGCTATCCCACGAACCCTTCCGGTAGGCGCATTCCGCCCCGATGCTGGCATCAAGGTAGATTGGCTGGAGCTGATCGGCGATCCCCAGCATATTGAAGGCTTTTTCGAATCCGGGGCCGCGCATGGGGCATTGGAGCTTGGGGCCGAGTTCATACCTGAAGCCGTCCCGCTCCGCGGTGACAGCTTTTCCTCCCGGGGTGGTATTCTGGTCGATCAACAGAGTGCGTAGGCCCCATTTAGCCATAATCGCCGCCGAGGTCAGTCCCCCCGGCCCTCCCCCCACCACGATCACATCATAATCAGTCTGCATAGTTGATCTCCTTTCAAGTAACCGTTATCAGCAAATAAACCCATAACAATCTTGCTCGAATTAAAGCTAGTCAGCTATCAGCTTTGAAGGCTTTCTTTATTCTTGCCAAGCGCTGAAAAATGCCCTGTTGGTCAATTCCCAGCCATTCCTGTCTTGTTTTCATAGGATGCTTCGAAAGTTCTTTCCGTTCATTTCCACGCTCGTGCTTATGTGCAAAGTAGTTTCGATCCTTCCGAAGTTCCCTGAGTTTATCAGGCAACGAACTTAAGACAAAGTCCACATCGTCATTTCTTGCTCTGTTTCGTTTCTTCAAGCTCTTTATCTGGTCTCTGATGATTTTATTACCCTCAAGCCGCTCGTACAATAGCGTAATATTAAGCCTTTTCTTAGAAAAATCTCCATCAAGTAACGGAAAAACAGCAGGGAGTTCAATCTCGACAGCTTTATGGAACTCATCTATCCACTTACCTCCAAAGTCATCGTTAAACTCGTCGATATCCTCAACCTGCTTCTCCGCTTTAATCAAGTGTTCTCGAGTCTCTTCCTCAAAACTATCCCAAAGTCCATGGGGAAATACATCCCTCTTAAGTCGTTTATCGGTTATATTTTTATAAATGCTATCACGATAAATTTCGCTATAACATGAAATAATTTCGGCGGTTTTCTTTGCACTTTCTGAGTCTTTTAGCCTGCATATTATTTCTTGTTTCTCCCAATACATCCCACCAGGTTCGTCGCCAAAACCATCTTCCCATATGATAGATGACGCATCAGCAAGCTTAACACATGACTCAGCTATTGTCTCCCAGCTATTAACATTTCCTCCTGTTTGTTCATGTTCCTTAACTGCTTCGAACAGGTTTGCTACCTCTATCATGTCCAACGGTTTTCCAGAATGGGGAAGCCACGGTTCAGGACCTTCCTCGGTCGCTTTCGCAAGATATATAGAACCATCAGCCATCTGATTAAAAGCTTGTTCGTATTCTTGTCGCTGTTTCTCCAATACTCCCTTTTCAACAAGAATTATGCCTTTCAATAGCAAAATCGAATAAAGAAATAAATCTAGATCACAATACCTTTCACCTACACTTTTTCTGGGCCCCGCCAAGAAACTATCAGGATCAAAATAATTGGATTCCAATTCAACCTCAGACCGCAACTTCCGTTCTTGATCGATTATTTCTTCCCTATGGTGCAGCTCACCATCCAGTAAATTTATTGCCTCTGACCCAGAACTTAGGAGGCCCACCACTCGCTCACTCTCGATTAATGGAATTGAGGGATCAATAGAATCAACAATTAGAACACCAATTAAGTGTAATTTTACAAAAGCGAATGTGTAAATATCTTCCTTATCCGACCCACCGACTGTTTCGATAATATTGCTTATTCTCTCCCTCAATTCATCGCCCAGACCTGTCGCGCCCTGCCCCTCAAAATAAGCATTGCAGAATGCAGAGAGTGCGATTTCGAGGCGTAAATCCTTATCTGGATCAGGATTTTTAAGAGCATCCTCAAGCTGTTTGATGCACGCTTCAATAGTCGTAGGCGCAACATATGATTTATGTGTCAAGAGCCAAGATTTCCAATCGATAGTTTCGCTTTTATACTCATTATCTTCCATGAAAATCACCTTTTAAAATTTCGTATCATTGGTATTTTTAAGACAATATTAGCATTCAGTTATTTTTATCACAACCATATTCCTGTACCAAGTCAACGCATAGACTTTAGCCTTCATCTTATCCGTCCGGCAACTAAATACAGCATGTCATTCCAGACCCGAACCAGAATCCAGGTGATTGAGGTTTAGGTTTCACGCTCAACCTTTGCTTCCCGCTACCCAGGTTGTCATACTGAGCGCCAGCGAAGTATCTCCTTGCTTTCCCGAGAGATTTTTCCGGTCGCAAACCTTATACGCCTCCGGCGGTCATTTCCCACCCGCCGACCCATGTTAATCTCGGGGGCTGTGCCCCCGAAAACCCTGTCTGTATCCTCTCACCCCGCCTTCTCTATCTGTCATTCCCGACCCCGATCGGGAATCTCATTGCCTTCGGCGACCTTTGCCCATCCACCTGCCCATGCTCACCTCGGGGCCTGCGGCCCCCGAAACCCCGGCAGGGAAACACACCCCGGCCTATCGGCCACCCCTCTCGGAGAGGGGACTTCCTGCACCTTCTGACGATTCTCCTTCCCTTCTCCCTCTTTCGAAAAGACCTGTCCCGTACTATGCTTTCCCCCTTTATTGAAAGGGGGACTTAGGAAGGACTAAGGAAGATTTTCGTCCTCCACAATACCACTTGAAGTTGTCAACCTCCCATTTATGAAAAAGCCTCCCCTGGCCTGAAACGGCAGGGAGGCTTTTTCACGGGCAGGTCTGATTTATGATTACTTTTCCAAATAGGTCTTGTTACATCGCTCCATTTCCCTTGTCGGTTTCCACCACTTGGTAGCACCTATATCTTCGGCCACTTTATTGGCAACCTGATACCCACCACCTCCCAGCACACAGCCGCCCGGATAGGTGGATGCACCAGCAACATACAGCCCTTCAACCGGGGTTTTGGTGCTCGAGCAATCCTGATTAGGGCGGAAGCAGCCAAGCTGAACGGGCCGGTAGTCACCGTGCTTGATTGAGCCATAGCGCATATTCGGGAAGCGGATCTCGATATCCAGCGGTGTTTCCTGATTAGTCTGGACGATATTTTCCTTCTTCATGTTGGGCGCAAATTTGGCCCATTTTTGCAGGATCATATCCTCAATCTCGGCTCCCCGTTGCTCCCAGCCACCACCTTCAAGATTATACGGCGCATGATGCTGGAAGAAGGAAACCTGCCGGTGAGCCTTATCGGGAGGAACCCGGACCAGGTGGGTATCCCAGAAGCTTTCACAGGTAGCGTGACCGCCGAGGCACTTCGGATCAATCTTGCCGGCAACCACGTTATCCCAGTGCTCCAGCATGGCATCCATGCCCTCGAATCCAAAGATGGTCATGAAGCTCTCGCTGGCCCACGGGTCTTTAGACAGATATCGCGGCATCTCCTCGGAAACGGTGTGTAGCGTATTGAAGCTCCACTTATCGTAATGCCACCCCTCAACCGATGATTTCAGGTCGTCTGGCAGGCTATCGGCACCTACCAAATCAAGGAATGTGGTGTGCGGGTCCAGCGTGGAGATCACGCAGTTGGAGTACAGGGTGCGCCCCTCCCACAACTCGACGCCGGCCACCTTGCCGCCCTTCATGTGGATATCGATGACGTCGGAGGAATCCAGGATGGTACCGCCTGCCCGAACGATCTCACGTCCGAGGGAGTTGGCCATTTTGTGTGAACCGCCCTGGCAGTAGCACTTATTCATCATTCTATCGAGATAGAGGGCTACGAACAAGCCGACACCCGTTTCACGCGGGTCGAGGCCCCAAGTACAGATATTGTAAAGCAATAGTGAGCGCACCCGGTCGTCCTCGAACAGGTTAGTGACGATTTCCAGCGGACTCTGCTCCACCAGTTCCAGAAGTTCCTGCCCGACCGGGTCCTTTTGCAGGGCCATGGTAATCTCAATGGGAAGCATGGGCGGAATATAAGTCATAGGGGCGATGATATCCCTTACGATCTTGCGCCATCGACCCATAGTTCTGTTGAAAGTCTGAGCGTCTTTAACCGAGTATTTCATGATCGAATCAGTGGTGTCTTCGATCATTCTGGTCAACAGGATCGAGTCCCCGTTTTCGAAGACCATTGAGCACTGGAGATTAGGCTTGAGCCAAACGAGGCCGTGTTGTTCTAGGTTAAAATCCTTCAATACCGGCATGTAATCCACCATCATGTGGTAGATGGCATGCATACTGGAATAGTAGCCGGGATAGAGGATTTCCTCGGTGGCCAGTCCTCCCCCGATTTCGTAGCGGCGTTCCACCAGGGCTACCTTTAAACCGGCTCGCGCCAGATAGGCGGCGGCGATCAGCCCGTTCGGTCCGGCACCGATAATCACCGCATCCCATTCGCTGTCGGCAGGGAATTCCTCAAAGAAGCTCTGGTCGTGTTTTTGTCCTTTAAATTCCATCATCGCTTCATACCTCCTTTTAGACCTTCCCCTGTCCGGGCACGGCTGATATCTTTCCTTCTTCCGGAACATACCACGGTGATGCATACCACCACGGACCGGGTTCAGCAACGCCGTCCTCAATGAGGATGTGCATCAGGTTGTAGCCCACGGCCATCAGACACAAGCCGCCGGGGTGCGCCGCCGATTGATGCGCCAGGTAGAGCCCGTCAATATCCGGCACGCGGTATCGGGCCATTTCCGGCAGGGGCCGTTCGTTCCACCACTCGTCGCGGTCGCATCGGGTACCATACCAGGAACCGCCCAGCATGCCGGTGTTGCGGAATTCCTGCTCGCGGGGACTGTCGCTCCAGATTTGAACCAGATTGTCATCGTCCAGATTTTCCACAATGCAGGAAAGTGTGGCGCGGGCGTAGTCCTCCCATTTCTTCTTGTCTTCCGGTGTTTCGTCCATGGCGTCGATGCCATCGACGTTGTACTCTGGCGTCGGTACCATGATCCACAAGGGGCCGTTGACGAAGAGTCCCGTCCGTGTGGACTGGGGCTGTGTGGAAGCGTAATTCGCAGAGCCGACCATGCCCCACATACACTCCTCGGGCGGAATATCCAGATTCTCCTGCCTGCCGAGAACGCACTCGAGATTCTTCCAGTAGATTTCCTTGTTCTCCATGCAGTAGAATCCGCCGTTGAACTCTTCGTGTGTCGGCCAGATATACTGCGGGCGGTAACGCAACTGTTCCTTGGTCAGGAAATGGGTCATATGCAGGCTGCCGCCCTTCAGGCTAAGATCATTGACTCGCTGCATAATTCCGGCATCCAGGTGCTTCGGACCGATGAGTTTCTGGAAGGTCGGTTTGATATGCGCCGCGCT
>JAWOBX010000006.1:0-8328 GCA_046484125.1 Dehalococcoidia bacterium
TGATCGTGTCTCGTACCCGTTTTACTTCTACCCTCTGATTCCTGCCGTGTGTCTGGCCGCCGCGTATGTAATATGCGAATTGCTCACCATCGCCGCACAGCGAGGCCGACGGGAGGCCAGGTGGGCGATAAGGACCCTGCCGCTCTTGTGGCTGGCGGCGCATTCTGTTATGTTCTGGATAATGGCTCCGATAGTATGAGTTCGAAGGGATACGTGGAAAATTGCGCCAGGTCCCTTTTTCGTAAATGATGCGGCAAACATAAACCGCGTTCCAAGGGAAAACCATGTTTCCCTGCGGGAATATTGAAAGGAACTAAAAGATTAAGATGTGGAAGCTGGATTTTGGTTGTGGAAACGGGGGCTACCCTGGCGGTGACGGGGTGCATCCAAGGGGGCGGGGAAGCTGGTTGCAAAGGGAAGGCGATGACAGGACCATCGCGATTGATATTGACCCCAGCGCTGTTGAGGAGGCGCGGAGAAGGGTTAAGAATGGTGCCATCTTCCTGATCGCTGATGGAAGGAGGATGCCTTTCGCTGACGCTTCATTCGATTATGTGCGTGAATGGGGGGTCCTGCATCATATACCTCACTACGAGCAGCCGATAAAGGAAATTGCCCGGGTTTTGAAAACCGGTGGAACTTTTGTTGCCTGTGAAACAATTGATAACGACCCGCTGTACTCTATTTGTCGGACAATAGTGGGCAATTGGAAGGGCGCCAGTATAGAATCAAGATTCAAGTCGAATACTTTCCTGGCGGAACTTGAGAAATACTTTGAGATCGATCAGGTGGAATACTGGTACCGCCCTTTGATTGTAGATATACCCTCATACTTCTTCGAGTCATATCCCGGATGGGTAGCGGGGTTGTACTGGCAGTACTACGGTAGTAAATTCTATCAGAAACTGAGGCTGTTGCCTCGCTTTGCCCGTCACGTAACAATCACTGCAACTAAGAGATTACAGTACGAAAACGTTCCCGCTACATGATTCAACATAAATAAACTGTCTCTGGGCCCACTGCCCGGTCAGTGACAATTGCTATGAAGAACAGTCTTCTGTGTACCATGTTAATCCCGCATAACATCCCTCGCGTAATGCTTTACAGACAGTCTTACAAGGTAAGGCAGGCTTATATTGTCTATTTTGTAAAATCCAATGACAAAATTAACCCCCAGCATAAGTCTGTAAAGTCTGGTCAGGGGAAGACCGGTAAGGAATATGGTAAGCCACCTTGGAAAACGCAGAGTTATGCAGGGTCCCATCAGTTTCTGGAGATTGGAAATCCGGCGCATGTTGTCCATTTTGATGGTGGGATTGAAAAAAGGCCATTTATGCCCCAGGGAGTCTATATAAGAGGGTTCATCGATAAGGCCACAGGAGACGGAATGATTATAGAGTTCTGTCCCTGGAATAGGGTGGAAAAAGGTGCAGCGGACGAGGTCTGGCTTAATTTTCCTGTTTAAGTCGTATGTTTGAAAAACCATCTCCAGTGTCTCCCCCGGGCATCCGGCCATATTGAAACACTGGAAATTTATACCATATTTTCTGGCAAGCGCCGCCGCCGTTAGTATCTCACTGTCTGAGACGTGTTTGCGGAGGACATGCTTCCTGTAGTGCTCGTTTCCCGATTCGATGCCCATACTTATAGTATGGCAGTTGGCCTCTTTTAGCTTTGCCATTAAATCGTCATTGAGCAGGTTGGCCGTCGTTTGCATTTTAAAAGGGATGGCTATTTCGTCGCGGTATCTCCGAAGAAAATCATCCAGCCAGCTTCGGGGGGGCAGCGTAAACGTTTCATCGAGAAAATCAACCTGTTTGACGTTCCTGCCTTTAAGTTCTTTAAGTTCTTCGATAACGCTGTAAACGGAACGCCTTCTGAAAAAGGTGCCCTTGTCCCTATATAACTTTTTATAGGTGCTGTTGAGGCAAAAGGAACAGTCATACAGGCATCCTCTGGAGGCCATTATTGAGTAGTGATAAAGCGCACCGCCGTGAGATACTCGAAAAGCAGGGTATTTCTCATATATATCCCTGTCCCAGAATGGCAGCAAATCGAGGTCCTCGATTAAGGGCCGTACATCATTTATGAATATCTGGCCGTCCTTTTTTACCAGAAAATTGGCGACACCAGTTGTATTTTCATCATTCTCTAGGGCGGCCAGGAATTCCGGCAGGGCCTCTTCACCCTCACCAACGCAGATGGCGTCCAGGTATTCTTCCTGTATCGTCTGCTCAGGAAAAGAAGTCGGGTGGGGGCCTCCACAGATAATGGTACCATTGAACCTTTGCCTTAATTCCTTGCCCACTTTGTTCATCCAGTTGGCTTCGTACGAATTCAATGAAAAAGCTATGACATCAGGTTCGTTATCAAGGGCGGCACCCGTGATGTCCTTCTCGATACAGCCGATTATGACATCGCATTCATGGCCCGCCTTTCTTAAGACCGCCGAGAGGGCCATTATGGCGGGCCTGGCGAAGATATCCTTCTGCAGGAATGTAATTTTCATATCATCGTAAATAGCGTGCGGTTAACCCTCAACCCTGCCTGAGGTATCTGATCCAGTGGCCGAGAGATAGTTTTACCAGTTCGCGTAAACTTGTTTTGTCGATTCTGTACAGTCCGATAAAAAAAGTTACCCCGAATAGTAAGGCATATAACTTTGTGAGGGGTAGCCCTATCAGGAAGAGCAGGGCTCTGCGCGGCAGGTGTGTCAGGATTGAAAAATAGGCCAGTTTTTGCAGGTTGTGTATTTTTCTCTTGTTCTCCGCCTTGATAGGAGAGCCCAGGAAGAATGAATGAACTCTATCGTGATAATCAATATCGGTTTCTATGCTGTCTGTCTCCCGGGCGTAACTGGCGATCTCCGTCCCGGGATAGGGGTTGAGCAATGAACACCAGGCGAAGTCCGGCCTGATTTTACGATTCATGTCATATGTTTCAAGACACATTTCCAGTGTCTCCCCGGGTGATAACATGATATTAAAAGTCTGTAGTCTAATACCATACCTTTTAGCCAGGCGGGCGGCCCGAAATATATCTTCATCCGATATCTTTTTCTTAAGCACCCGGTTGCGATAATTTTCGTTGCCGGCTTCAATTCCAAACCTTATCGAATAACAGTTGGCTTCTTTCAACGCTCTTACTGTTCCCTCATCCAGAAGCCTGGCTGTTGTCTGAATCTTGAAGGGGATTCCTACTTCATGCCGGTAACGCTTGAGGAAATCGAAGAGCCAATCGCGGGGAGCGAGTGTGAAAGAATCATCCTCAAAAGAGAGGAACTTCAGATCTCTGTCCCTGGCCATTTCAGAAAGCTCTTCGATGAGGTTATCGACCGACCTGTGCCGAACGATTTTACCTTTGTTTCGGTAAATTTGCTTGTAAGAGCTGTTTATACAGAAAGCACAATCGTATGGGCAGCCCCTTCCGGTTCTTACGGTTTTATGCATAAGTGAGGCGCTAGTGGATTTCCGATAAAGACTGTACCTCTCATAGATGTTTCTATCGAAGAAGGGAAGGCGGTCGAGATCCTGGATAAGGGGCCGCAACTCGTTCTGAAATAAGTCACCATCCATTTTTACGACGAAGTTGCGGATTTTTTTTATGTCATTACCCTCCTGGAGAGCATTTACGAACTCAAGGAAGGCCTCGTCCCCCTCTCCCCTGCACAGGGCATCCAGAAAGCTGTCCTGAATGATCCGGGGATAGAGGGTTGGGTGGGGGCCTCCACAGACCATGATTCCCTTGAACTTCTCTCTAATCGCGGTGCCTGTGACATTCATCCACGAATGTTCGCTGGTGGTTATGGAGAAGGCTATTATATCCGGATCCATATCAAGCCCTTTGCCTGTGATATCCTTTTCCAGGTCGTCGACCAGGACATCGCATCGGTGCCCCGCCCTTTTTAAAATGGCGGAAAGCGCCATGACTGAAGGTTTTGCGAAGATATCCTTTTGCAGGAAGAGAACATTCATTAATTACTATTCCTATGGTCTTGCCGGTCCTTGTTGACGATTTTCTCCCACGTCTTTGCTTTGCCTGTTTTGCCCGAGATGATATCGACCCAGGCCAGTACTGTGCCAAGCAACTGGAGGAGTGGATAGGGGCCCCTTAAAGCAATTACTGCAAGTAAGCCACCACCTAACAGGCCAGCGCCATAATACCATGACATGGCAACGAACAGGTAGAGTGCGATATATACAAGGATAAACGGGAGGAAGATCGGGGTCAATATCCTGAAGGGGACCGTTAACATACCGAATATCGAATACCTAGGATTGAACGCCATGGACGGGCTATAATGGAGCCCCACCCTGATACCCAATCCCATTCTCCTCCTGATTTGCTTTAATTCCTCGGTAAGGCGGGCCGGCACTTCCTCGTAAACGTGAGCATCCGCGGCAATTACGCATCTGTACCCCAGTTTTCTTGTCACCAATGTCAGGGGAAAATCATCGCAGAGGAATTTGACGGGCAGTGCCGGAACGACGCTTTTTCTGAAGGCCATAAGCTTGCCATCGAGATTGCGGGCCGAATCCACAAGGCCCTCGGCATGTCGAAGCTTCCATTCAGCGCGGTCATATTTCAGCTTGCTTTTCAGGTAAAACCCACCGCGCTCAGAGCTTTCATTAAGGTGGGAATAGCCTGAAACGGCCCCGATTCTTCCATACAGATGTTTTACTAGGTTTTTGATGCTACTGGCGTCTGTCAGCGTATCGGCATCGGTAACTACGATTATATCGCTCCGGGCATGCCTGACTCCCTCGTTTATGGCCCTGACCTTTCCCTCGTCGGAATGAATGAGGCGCACCGGGAGATTACGTGCGATTTCTACAGTCCGATCGTCGGAGCCGCTTTCCACGACCAGAACCTCTAACAGGCTTTCAGGGTATTCTGAGGCAATGATGTTCTCAATTTTCCTCTTTAGATAGGCCTCTTCATTTCGAGCCGGCACGATAACTGTTACGTGTTCGAGTTTCGGTGATTTACTATGTGAGCGGTTCCTGGCCATAAACCGAATAGCGGCTGGATAGCCGATAAAGCTCAAACCGATACCGGCAATCGATATCAAGAACACAATGTAAACGGCTATCATTTTATCTGTTACGGGATCATTTGATGGCTCTAACCAGTTCCAGGGGATTGAACAGGATATTGGTTAATGTGTAGCAGGGATGATAGCAGTAGCATTCCCCGCGCCTGATGGATTTCCGCGTTTGTTGCGCTTCCCTGGAATTCCACAGGGCCTGAAAATCATACCCTGAATCTCTTAAGTTGCCAAGTGAAGGGAGCATCTCACATGGAGCTATATCCCCGTCTGGATAGATGACTGTATTCACCCGCCCGGCGTAACATGGTATTACCTGTTTTTCCCGGTTTACAGTTTCCAGTGAGATGTAAATGGCGCGTTTCAGCAATGCTTTGGAAAGCTTTCTAAACGGGTACATATGTCTGCCGATGTTCTCATAGCCGTTATAATACTCATACATATCAATCGCTTTTAACAGTATTTCCTCAATCGCTTCTTGTGAGGGGTGTCGCGTTGGTTGGCCGGGAATATCCCTGATGATATCGATTGTGTGCATATCAACGCCCAGCCCGGCCACGCATTGGATAACCTCGTCGATGTTGTCGCAGTTGTGCGCGCCAACCACGGTGTTGACTTTTACACACAGAGCCGGGAACCTGCGTTTGATCTTGATGGCGGCCTTTATCGTTTCAATTGCCGCGTCGAAATTTCCGGCTACGCCTCTGAGTTTATCATGCTTTCCGCCAGTATCATCGATGGATACAGCAAGTGTCAGTGTAGTGCTTTTTGCCTGAGAAAGGATGCTCTCGCAGAGAGACGCGATCCTGGCCGGCAGGAGACCATTTGTAGGAAGCGTTACATGCCTGACGTTATTGTTGGAAATGAATACTTTTATTATGGAATCAACGTCAGTTCGAAGTAAGGGTTCGCCCCCGGATAGCATCAGCCATGGGAATTGGGGCATGCTGCGGGAAATCAATTCGATTTCCTTCGTATCCAGTTCATCATCGAGGGTGTTTAACTTTTCCCGGTTAAAGCAGAAAAGACACCGGCTGTTACACCGGTAAGTCACGTGAAATATGGTCTGGAAAAGTCCCTTTCTCAGGTATTTGCCGGGGTAGTTGAGTGTTCCCACCAGGTAGCCCCTTCGGGGTATCCTCCTGTTTTTCACCACTTTGGGCGCGGGTTGCGCTGTCATGCGGCGATGCTATACTGTAAACGATATCATAGACTTCTTATCCATGCAATTTGTGCCGGGTAAACCATGCGGTTGATGCTGATCCGCCCCAATTCTCCTATGGCTGTAACCCCTCCGCCGGTGGGGCTCGGGTACCTCTCTCACGCGGTAAAAAGTGAGCGGGGAGATGAAGTCCGAATAATCGACGCTCGCAGATTCCGGCTTTCTGAGAATACCGTAATCTGTCAGGCGGCGGAATTCGTGCCGGATGTAATAGGGGTTACGGCCATGACCTTTGAGGCACCGGAGGCGACCTCCCTGATATCACGTATTAAGCAGGAGTGGCCCCATATTCCTGTGATGCTTGGAGGGCCACATCCCACAGGATTCGGTCCCGAGCTACTAAAAAAAGTTGAAGCTGATTATCTGGTCATCGGAGAGGGTGAGGATACGCTCGTCGAGTTGCTGGGAGCGATTGAAAGCGGGAGCGAGCCGGTAAATATCAAGGGTATCGCTTGGCGGGATGAGAACGGGAATGTGAGAATCAACGGCCTTCGTGGATTCATCGAGGATACCGAGCGGCTTGGTATTGACTGGGCGTCGGTTAAGCCCGACCATTACTTTGGACTCTGGCGCCGGAATGCTATGAACACCGTGGCTCGCTCTCCCCGGCGGCTGCCGGTATTTACCAGCCGGGGTTGCCCCTACGGCTGTGCCTACTGTCATCATATATTCGGGCGGAAATACCGCGCTTTCGATGTTGATAGGACAGTGCTGGAGATGATCGGCCTGCGAGACCGATATGGGGTGAGGGAGTTTGAGATAATAGATGATAACTTCAACGTCGACCTTGAGCGGGCTAAAACAATTATGCGTGAAATCATCGATCGAAAACTGGGGTGCTGGCTTACCTTCACCAACGGTCTCCGGGCCGACCGCATGGATGAGGAGCTGCTCGACCTAACCATCCGGGCCGGAACCTACCGGATCGACTATGCCATCGAGAGCGCCAGTCCACGGATTCAAAATCTGGTTCACAAGAATCTCGATCTCGACCGTGCCCGGGAGGTGGTGAACATGACCGCCGCCCGACGCGTCGTCACCGGGACCTATAATATGCTGGGCTTCCCGGGCGAGACTGCGGATGAGATGGCTCAGACCATTGATTTCGCCGTTTCGCTTAAAAACCACATCGCCAGTTTCTTCTACCTCATGCCCTTCCCCGGTACCGAGCTGGCCGAATCAGATCCGGCGCTCAGGGAAAAAGCGCGCCATCTGGATTTCGGCGATGCCTCCGGCATCGCTTTGAATATCTCGGCGGTACCTGACGAGGCGCTCCGGAAAACGCGCCAGCATGCCTATCGCCGCTTTTACTACTCCCCCCGCCGTGTGGCTCGCATCCTTCGGGATGTGCCCCATAACCCCCGGCTGGCCGCCTCCGCCCTGACCGCGTTCCGGCTATCCTTCCGGGAAAACGTCAATTATTAGTGTGCTGTCCTTAATGGTTCTATACAAATGTTCCGCAAAGCTCTTTTCACCGCATTGATTCACCGAGTAACAAAACAGGGTGGTGGGGCGGGAAATGTAGTATGTTTATATAATCGATATTATCAGATAATCTAAAGCCCGGTTATTTACGGGACGTTATACTGGCGATGCGTCGTTACTTGAGTTCAGTGTCATTCTGATGAAAATCAGAATCCGACCCTTATCTTGTCGTTCTGATGAAAATCAGAATCCAGAGGGGCGGATGGGAAGGGAAAATCTAACAGCGCTGTATACAAATACAAAAAGAAATGAACGAATACTACGTTTATATCCTTTCAAGCAAGCGAAATGGAACATTATACATTGGAGTAACAAACGACCTCATCCGAAGGGTTTATGAGCACAGAAACGGTAACGTAGCCGGGTTCACCAGGGACTATGGCGTTAATCGGTTGGTGCATTATGAGAAATGTGGTGATGTGCGAGAGGCCATTACTCGAGAAAAGCAACTGAAAAACTGGCGCAGGCGGTGGAAGGTGGATTTGATCCAACAGGAGAATCCTGATTGGAAAGACCTGTACGATGATATAATAGGGCCAATGGATTCCGGATCAAGTCCGGAATGACAGGGGTG
>JAWOBX010000108.1:0-30842 GCA_046484125.1 Dehalococcoidia bacterium
CTCCAAAGCTAAGCCAAAATCTAAACTGTAGAACTTGGGTCAAGATAACACTGATCAACCCCTTAAATCCCCCAGTCTTGGGGGGGCATAAAGCTGGGTGAGACCCCCAGTCCCCCGAAGTCACCTCGTATTGAAGAGGTTCCTCAAGATAACACTGATCAACCCCTTAAATCCCCCAGTCTTGGGGGGGCATAAAGCTGGGTGAGACCCCTGGACCGGGCGAAGTCACCACTTGTCTCAAGGGGTTCCTTAAAAAAACTGACCACTCCGGTAGCGCGCTCGCAACTGTGAGCGCGCTACCGGAGTGGTCAGCGTCGGGTGGGTGGTGGGGGGATGAATATTGATAATGGTTCACATCTTCACAATGGCTTTGGCGGGACAGGCAATAAGGCACTTGAAACACCCTTTACAGGGAGAGTTGGTCGTCTCCGGCGGTTCATAGGGTTCATCCTGGAAGAGTATCCCCAGTTCACATTCGCCGGCGGCCAGGCATATTCCATCCGGGCAGAGGTGAGGGTTACACTTGTTATAGTTTACATAAGCCTTGGGTTTTGGCATTTGTAATCCTCGCTTTTCTTCAGGCCTCGACGCCGTAATGTTATGAATCCGTCAGGTATTCAGCGGGTGATAATCCGGCTCGACGTTGAAGCTTTTACATGCGAAACACTTGATGGTGCTTTACATGTTTAGTGAACTTCCTTTATCTCCGATCATGAATGTGATGCTGCAGCGGTAGTGCCTGTATTCTCGAGTCCCCATTTATTACCTCTGCCTATACGGTTCCAACCTTATCACAAGTGTCCTGCCAGGACAAATTACGCATAAGGTCCAGTAGGGTGGACTGAAATCGGCGTTTAAAATAAAAAGAATTTACCTGGCGGGATAGAGTTTTTCCGTGACACAGACCATCATCAAGAGATATAATAAAAGATTAATCCGTGTAGACATACTTGAAGTCGATGCGAATAGAGGAAGTTGCCGAAAAGACCTGCCGGCTGGAAATCAGGATCGAGGGAAGTGGTATTATCTTTTCGGTCTACCTGATCCAGGCGGGTGGCGGGGTGGTTATTGAACCTGGCCCGACAGCAGTGGTGCCTGCAATTCTGGAAGGGATGAAGGAAGCAGGGATGAGCGAGATTTCCCTGATAATCCCGACCCATATTCATATGGATCATGCAGGTGGGACGGGCAGGCTTGCGCAACTGTTTCCGAATGCGCGGGTTTTGTCCCATCCGGAGAGTGCCCCTCATTTCGTTGATCCGGTGAGGCTCATCCGAGGTACAAGGCAAACGTATGGCGAGGATTTCGAATTGTGCTATGGCGCTGTTCTGCCGGTGCCTTGGTTGCAGGTCAAAATGGTCTCAGATGGAGAGATAGTTGATACAGGTGAGAGGGAACTCTGTATTTACCATGCTCCCGGCCACGCACCGCACCACATCGCCATTCTTGACGGTAAAACCGGTGCGCTGTTTTGTGGCGAGGCGCTTGGAATGCCAACAGACGATCCCCTTCCCGCGGCCGCCGCACCGGGATTCGATCTTGACGCTTCCGTGGAGACCATGGAAAAGCTCGGTATGCTTAAGCCTTCGATGCTCTTATATTCACATGGTGGAGTAGGGCTTTCACCCCAGTGGCGAATTTCAAGGGCGATGGAAAGCACCCGGAATTACGGTGAGATGATACTTCAGTCAATAAAGAATGGTGAGGGCAGGGAGGAGATAAGCAGGAAAGTGTTGGAATGGAGCTCGGCGCGTTTCCCTCCGAACTGGGATGGGGACATGATAAGGGTATGGCTTACCGGGATGGTGGAGGGATACACGATCTTCTTCAGGAACAGGGGAATGGCCTGATGGAGCCGATTGAGCACTTAAAGCGCAGCATTTCTGAGGGAAAGCACTGGTATATTGCCCTGCTGGAGGCGATAGCTTTATGGACCGTACCGGTGGAACGGTATAACGGCAGATTGTACCAGTACCTCATAAAAGGGGAGGCCTTCGACTGGCTGATGCTGGCGGAGCGCCTGTGTCTTGAAATCGAAGGCCTGGTGCCTGAGGAGGAGAGGATTAATCTGATGTTCGGCAAGCCACCGTTGCGTCTTTCCTCAAATAGGTTCAAAGCAGTCATCGGGCCGGAAAAGTATCGGGCTTTTCTTAATTACTTCTATGGAGTTGTCGTGGAGCAGGCCCTTCAATTCGCTGTTGAGATCGAAATCGAGAAGGAGCATAACGGTCGAAACTCCAGCCTCGATTACAGGGACCTGGCTTGTCAAAGGATATACGGGATGAAAGAAGAGACGCTACTTGAGCGATTCCGCAGAGAACTGGGCCGCCCTCAATCCGAGAGCATAGAACTGAGTGAATTCATTGAATTCACATACTGGCTGTTCAAGTATCGTTTCGAAAACTGTGATAGCGCCCGGGTGGCCAGTGATACCAGGAAGGGATTGCAAATGATTGATTATTGGGGGGAAGTCTTTGATGGCGTGGATGGTGCTTGAATTAAAAGGAGTATTGCCGGAGCCTTAAGCTTACGGGACGCTAAGGCCCATAAAGCCAGTACCTAGTGTAGCCCCGATATACATTCTCGCGATGTCGCGTGTAAAAGACTGTTACTCCTCGAGAATATGGTAATTCCCGGTCAGCGGCCTGTTTGTTCCGGATTGGCATCGTCCTTCGGGAGTATTTCCACAGTTAACGATTCAATAACACTGGCCTTAACCTCGGGACTGAAGTTTTCGGCGGCCTCTATCGCTCCTGCCGTAGCACTTGCTACGGCTTCCTTTTCGTCGTAACCCGATGCCTTTGCCATATCCCTGACGGCTTCGATCGATGTGGAGGCCGCTTTGGCCGGGTCACGACCGCTCTCCTCCGCTCCCTGCACTGCACCATAGCTTACGCCACGTACGACATCGCTCAAGTCGACACGTTCCCAACTGAACGCGCGCAACACCCCGTTCATCACGGAACGGGAAAGCCGGTCGAAATCTTCGCTAGCCTCATCAAGGGCGGAGACTGCTCCCAGAACCGCCTGGCGTGCTACCTCGAAACGATGTTCAGGCCGGCCTTCTTTGCCTGATTTGCCCCCGATATCTGAAAGGCTTTCCTGCAATGCCCTGGTAATTTTCCATGCGGTCATACCGCTTTGAACCGCCGCCTCAGTGGCTAATTTAGTAGTCTGTGCAATCTGATAAGACGTCACCCCCAGCGCGACATCGAGTCCCGGTATGGGAACACGCTTCATGAAACCATAGGGAAACTGGGTTAAGAAGCTAAGTCCCGGGACCGAGCTCATCGGTCTCGAGAACTGCTGTCCCGGCTGGAACAGGGCACCCAGTGCCACATCGCGACTGACCTCACCTTCTTCACGAACCGAGAACAGAATATTCAATGTGAAGATACCCAGAAGAAAGGCGATCCCGAAAAGGAAGTCGAAACCGGTGAGATTTATAGCGGAGAATTCCGTTATGCCGCCGGGATCGACCCAGGTGAAGTCCAGGCTGAGCTCCCGCACCCCGAAGTAATCGGCGAACTTCCCTCCTATCAGCGGGCCCAGCCCCGCTCCCAGGCTGGTGGCCACCGCAGCCACGGCAAGATAAGATGTGCCTTTTCCCTCGGGAGATACCTTCATAGCGATCGTGCCGGTACCCAGTATAACTCCGGCAGAAGCCACTCCTGCCAGAATGTGGAGTATTATCAGGAGGGGAATGGTGAGGAAATAGCGCTCGGGCATGGTGGTGAATATCCATCCGAGCATGACCAGCAGGTACAGAGAGGCGGCAAGCGAAAGGATCACCTTTACCCCGAACTGATCAGCCAGTCTTCCCCAGATCTGAAGGAAGAATATGGCGAACATCTGGCTGAGTACGCTGAAACCAATTACCGCTGTCAGGGGCAGCTCCAGCCGCTGGAGCATGTAAACGGCGAAGAAAGGGATCGCCATGTTCAATGCCATACCCCAGAGGAACAGGAATATCAGCAGTGGGCGGTAATTCCGGTCTCGGAAGGGCTCGAGCATGGTGCTTGCCAGGGATGGCTGGGGGCCGATGGGAGGTTGAGCCATCGGCTCCGGCATTTTCAGGATAAAAGCCGGGCTGGCGAGTCCCAGGAATATGATCCCAAACAGCAGGGCATAGGTATATCCCAGTATCTCGGTGTCACCGGAAGTGCTGCTTCGCCAGTAGTCTACAAAGAAGGCAGCCAGTAACCCGAATACCATTCCCACCAGCGTTGCTCGAGCCTGGCGCCGTGCGAAGAAGCTTCCCAGGATTCGCTGGGGGATGAGGTCGCGAACCCAGCCGTTCCACGCGCATACGGACGCGGCTACGAAGACGCCACGAATGGCGATAATACCCAATAGCAGGGCTATCGCTCCCGGACCTGGCACATCCAGGAAAAACGGTATCAGGGCGATCGGTATCCATAGTAGCTGGGCAGGCACCCACGCGCTAAACGCGATGGCCTTTCGCCACCTGAGCTTTTCAACCAGAGGGATGAAGGCGATCTGAAGCGGCTGAGTGAGCAGTGGCAGAGAGGCGAGTATGCCGATCTGGAGATTGTTACACCCTAGAGCCAGGGCGTAGGCGGCCAGGAATCCGCTGGTGGTAATGCTCCAGAATCCCTGCGAAGCGGTTCCCTCTCGTGTCCACCATCTAATCCCCTCCTGTGCTTCCTGTTCTGTAAGTGTCGATTTTGGCTCGAATACAGACCTTATATTCACGTTTGCCTTACAGGTTCAAACTGACTATGCATTGCCAGCATTATAGCATTCCGCTAACCGGAATGCTATCAGTTACAGTATCCGGAAAACCGCGATTGGCCAGGATGTCCGCCCTCATAACATACCTTCATGAAAACAAGATAACCACAAGGTGGTTACCCGAAGGATGAATCTCTTTCTGGGCTCCGTTGGCCATCTCTTACCCCTGGACCGTCGGTATCGATTCGAAGAAATCCGGTAACAGTATATCAAAGGTTTTACTGTCAATTGTAATCGTCAGTGTTTTGCTTTTGTACGCTTTCGGTTGGCTGGTACTTCGATGAGACAAGCTGAGCCATATTCCGCGAATTTATACCTTTTTGTACTACTCTGTTTTATCAGGCCGGGTGACCGGCATGCGCATTTTATGGTACTGGGAAGTAAACTCCGCTCCAAATATAAGAATGAGCGAGGATATGTAGATCCATACCAGAAAGATGATGAGGGATGCCAGGGAGCCGTAGATAAGTTCATACCGGGCGAAGTGTGCCAGGTAGATGATAAAAAGGTTCTTGGCGATTTCAAAAAGTATGGCGGCAAGCAAAGCGCCCGGCCATACGTAGCGCCAGACGACCGTGGTATTGGGAATAAACCTGTAGGCGAGCAGGAAAAGGGCCAGGCTGACCAGGAAGCCAGTGAGTATGGCAAGAATGTTGGTGAGGCCATGTGGCAGATTGAGGTCGGTACTGCGCATAATGGAGAACAGGGAACTTAACACTATTGACAGAAGAATGAGCAAGCCAAAGCCGAGAGTCATCCCCAGATCGCGTAATTTTTTTATGTGGTACGGGCGTTCTTGGCGGATTCCCCAGGCACGATTAATTGCCCTGGTAACGGCGCTGAACATCACGCTACCCATCCACAGAAGGCTGAAAAGGCCGATTACCCCGAGCGGTCCCCGGAATTCGATAACGTCATCGATGTTACGTTCCACCACATCTATAGAACCCGGCATATTCCTTTCGAAGAAGTCGAAGATATCCGCCTGGACCGACTCCGACGGGAGGACGAGCCCGAGAATGGCGATGAGTCCCAGGAGGAGCGGGAATATGGAGAGAAGGGCGAAGTAGGCCACTCCGGCAGCCATATGAGTCGCGTCATGCGCTCCGAGTCCGCGGAAAGTCGCGAGCAGAAGTCTGACGGCTGCGATGCGGTTGAGTTTTTCCTGTGCCCGGTGGAGCTTTTCCCGAAATGCGGTCTTTAACCGCTCCGCTTGCTGCCGTAGATTCTTCATCATTGGGTCGGTTTCCATCTTAGAACGATAACCACCGTCCCTACATCTGGTGGGTGGTACATAGTCATTTTGTAAGCTAGTGTACTATCCCTGACGGTTGAAATACAAATGTTGAAGCAATGCTAATTACACCTCATTACTTCACTTAGAAAGCCGACTACTCCGGTAACGCGCTCGCGACGAGCGCGTTACCGGAGTAGTCGGCTTCGGGTGGTGGGGATAAGGCTGAGTATTTGAATACAATTACTATCAGCGAAAGCCTGGTTATTTACGGGACGTTACACGAGAGCGCGATTCCTCACTAAGTTAATCTGGCAACTTGTAACACATGAAATGCATACATCTCGATTAGTTCCCGGGTATCGCTAACTCCTCCTCTTCCCCCTCTTCCCCCTCTTCCCCATCTTTCTAAAAGAGGGGGAGTTAGAAAAGACCTGATTGTGCTCGCTCTCATATTATTAAGAACATAGCGAAAAAAGTGATGTTAACAGCTATCGGTATCCGTTACAGCTGAAGCGTTTCAGCCGCTTGCTCTTACCCGGTTTCCGTGAAAGAAGTCCCGGTCCGAACAGCGAAGATATCTACTTCTCCTCTTTTTTAAAAGGTGCTTTAAGAACCACCTTTACCCCGGCGATGGTGCCGGATACCGCGTCTCGAACAGTATTCACCGCCCCTTCACTCACATTTCCGGCGGCCTCCACGGCACCCGTTGCTGCCGTTGATGCGGCATCCTCGGCGGCTACGCCGATCTGTCTGGATCCTTCAATAGCGCCCTCGACGCTTTTCTGTGCCACGGTAGCGAGGTCACCGCCGACTTCCGATGTCCCCTTGATCAGTCCCTGGCTGGTTCCCTTGATGGCCTGCATAACGTCGCCCGTGATCTCATTGGTCCCGGCAATAGCTCCTATCATGGTGGCTTTGGCGATTGACGCCATATCGGCGCCCGTATCCCTGGCCCCTCCCATGGCCCCTCTCGCTATGCTGAAGGTGGTATCCTGAAGGCTGAGGCTGATGCTCCCGGTGGTGGTAATGACGCCCTCAACCGCGCTTCGGGTTGTGGTGTTCACGTCTCCACCCACCTCGGTAGTTCCTTTAATTGCGGCACGAATTGTATCACTTATCGTCCCGGCCGTAACTGTACCGACCTCCCCAACCCCCTTGATTACCCCTATGACCGTTCCTTTCACCGCGGAACCCGCCTCGGTTCCGACCTGATTGGCGGCACTAATGGACCCCGCCACCGCGTCCGTTGCCATCCCCGCCACTTCCGAAGTTATGTCCCGCACTCCTCGCAGGCTTTCAACAATGGTGTTCCTGGTGACCTCGATACTGCTACCGACTACGTCACCTGCTCCCTTAATAGTGCCTGTCAGCGTGTCTCTGATTTGTTTTCCAATATTACCCAGTGCCATTATCTACCTCCTTCCTTGTATTTACCTTGACGGTTATATCAGTAAAATGCCGACAGATTAAGAATAGATGGATATTTAGCTTATCACCTCCCCTTTATTGAGTGAAATCATGATAACCCATCCAATGGTCTTTCCACTTCCCTCATTCGGATACAAAGCCCAAACATGAGGATTAATCCACCCTGATTCGAGAAACACATACAGACGTAGTTTATTCCATTAATCTTGGAATAAACACAGAAATACCCTGACAATCCACTATAAAACCATTAGATTTCCATTAGAACCAGAACCGGGCGATTGTCGTCCGAACGGAAAACCTGTACAAAAACGGTATCTAATGCAACGTCCCATAAATAACCAGACTTTCACTGACATTAATTGTATTCAAATACTAAAACTCATTTCCACCACCCACCCCAAGCTGACTACCCCGGTAAGGTACTCGCAGTCGCGAGTACCTTACCGGGGTAGTCAGCTTTTCAAGTGAAGCAATGAGGTGAAAATAGCATTGTTTCAACATTTGTACAGAACCGTCAGGGAGAGTACACTAATGCAACTCTAAGGTTTTTCTCTGTAAACGCTAATGAATTTCTTGTTCTTTTTTAGTGGTGTGCAATGCGATAATGCTTATGCTTATATGATCGCGCCTCTCGCTCGAAAGGACGGGAGTATAAGGAGGAGGTATTTAAATGGGTAAGAAGAGTAAGCCTAAACCGAAAACCAAGTAGCAGAGTGGTATCCGGGCCTGGTGGGGAAGCCACTCCGGCGGGAACAGGGGTGTAGCTGAGCCACCGGGCCGAACTTTTACCAGAACAATATAGAGGCTTTATGTATGAATTATAAGAGAGTTATTCTGATGGTTATTCTCGTACCGCTGATGATCATTGCATCGGCCTGTGATGACTCCGATGAGACTTCATCAGAGAGCGATTATCGATTCTCATTTGAGGAAGGCATGGAAGGATGGAGTCCCGACGGAACGGATTTGGATAACCCTCCGGTTCAGTGGAGCATTCAACGTTCTTCGGAACTGGCCAGCGATGGTGAGAAAGGGATCAAGCTGTTTCTCGATAATGTCAATGATGCGGGCAAAATATGGATCGAGCGGGCTTTTGAACTGGACCCTGATCGGCAATATAAGGTTGAGGTAGAATACGACTTCGCCACTTCAGACTGGGGTGATTTTAATTTGTGGAGGATCATCGCTGGTGTATCATCGCAGTCTCCGGAGACCGCTGGTGACTTAACTTTTCATGAGGATACCGGAAACCGTGCCGAAGAGGATATCGGTTACATATGGCTGCGTAAGAGTCATGAGTTTGAGGCGAAAACCGGTTCCTCAGGGGATTTGCATGTATTTATCGGTGTGTGGGGAAACTGGGAAACCCCTCGAACCTATTATATCGATAATTTGAACGTCAGGTTCAATTAGGGAACCACTTCAATAAGAGGTGACTTCGGGGGGCTGATCAGAGGTTCCTCAGTTTCCTGTGGAAATGCGGGGGAAATGATTTACCCTTATCAAAGATTGTTGAGATTGATGTCATGTATCTGAGGGTGCTGATCGGCGTAATGCTGTTTATGCTCATTGCGCTGGTTGTCAATACATGTATCAACGAAAACGGGGTCCCGGCTTCTCCCGGCGGACTGAGTGCGGTCAGGGAGGGGTATGATCCGGAATCAGGCATGTATGGCGACCGTATTTTATTAACCCGGGGTGCCAGTGCCGAGGCTGACGTGAAGGCTTACAGGGTCTACCGCTGTTTTGAAAGACAGGGCGGAATTGAGAATTTCCCAAAGACCGCTTACACGCTGCTTGCTACAGTAGATAGCAATTCCTATATAGACAAGAATATGAAGTAACCGAAGAGTTCCCGACAACAGTGTACTACTATTCAGTCACTGCTGTAGACGAGGACGAGAAGGAAAGTCGTTTATCGGCAGAGGTAAGCGTTGAATACACTCCATATGGTTAACCGCTACGACAAAGCAAAATTCATAGTGGAGAAGTGAATGGCCGATTTCGAGTTGCTGGAGGGTGGAGATAAATGGTCGCTGGTCGATCACCTTCCATGTTTCCGTTGCGGGGTATGCTGCAGTAAATACCAGGTGCGTATCAGCATGATAGAGGCTCACCGCATAGCCTATGGTCTCGAGAAGCCGTGGCCGGAATTCCGGAACACATACCTCGATTCATATTACTTTGGAGGGGGTTCGTTTCTGATCCGGCAGACTCCGACGGGATGCGTTTTCCTTTGGAAAGCCGGTGATAATACTACGTATTGTGCTATCGAAGAGTTCAAACCGTCATCCTGCGTGGAATGGTCTGCCGGGCTGGAACGACGGGAGTGCCGGGAGGGCCTGCGGAAGAGATGGGGGCTCACGGTTGGGGATGAATTTGAACTGGTTGGCCCGGAAGATCGCCTTCGCGAATTTTATCGCCTGCTGGAGAAGCTGGAGGGCAGTCCTGCCGGCACCGGATGAAATCTGGCGGATGCCTCGCCATGAGGGGGATTGGGAGGATGGAGAGACAGGAACTTTTCAAGCGGCATGCCGATAATCCGATATTGACTGCCAGCTTCGACGAAGTTCTTGACTTCGTGAAGCGCTATCCGGTGAAAACCGAGAATGATACCGGACCCTGGCGATACAACGCATTTCCGGGTACCTGACAAATAGTCAGAAGGTTGCGCATAGATGAAAAGAGTCATGAGATCGTTAAGCACAATCGCTCCGAAGTGGTGGGATTATACCACCCTGGACAGGGAGATACTTGATGAGGCCGCCCGTTTGAGCGCGGATGATCTGCTGAAGCTTGAACGGGAAGGCTTGAAGATAGTCTTTTACGACACTCTCGAGGATTTCTATCTGGCTGAGGCGATGGAATATATCCAGGCGTGGCGGCAGGCAACTTATGACCGGCCGGCTGGTATTTGCGGACCTATCGGTCCGACTGAACAATTGCCGCTGGTTGCCAGACTGGTAAATGAACTTGAACTTGACCTAAGCTACTGCCACTTCTGGGGTATGGACGAATGGGTCGTCGATGGAAAAGCGGTGGGAGTTGGTTTTCCATTGAGTTTTGCCAGGGCCGATATGGAACTCTGCTTCAGCCGCATCCGTGATGACCTGATGATGCCCCTGGAGCATATCCATTTCCCTCGAGTAAACTCGGAGGAGTATGTTGCCAGTTGGGACCTGGCGCGTTGTGTAATCATGCAGGGCGGGCAGGGTGAGGTGAAACACTGGGCTTTCAATGACCCACCAAAGAGGGAGGGCAAATATGTTGATGAGCCTCCCGACCTGGAGGAATACCGGAAGCTCGGGACGCGTGTGGTCGACCTCCATCCTCTGACATTGATACAGAACGCCCGTACTTCCGCTGCGGGCATGGTTCACAGCGTGCCTCGCCAGGCGGTAACTGTCGGGCCGGTTGAAACGTGGAAGGCAAAGAAGGTTTCGGTATGGCATCCGGGTCATCATGATACTCCCTTTGGGATCAGGCTGACCACTCTTATGGTCGCCAAACGAATCGTGGATACATCCGTACCGATTTCGCTGCTGGCGGATCATCCCGATGTGCAGTTCAACTTCTATCGAGGCGGTATAGGAACATGCGAAACGGAGATGCATTGAGGTGAAAAAATGAGACCAGTTCTTACAGGAATCGGCGAACTGTTGTGGGATAAACTGCCGGAAGGGAGGCGGCTTGGGGGCGCTCCGGCGAACTTCGCCTATCATTCAACCTGCCTCGGCGGCAGAGGGGTTATCGTCTCGCGCGTCGGTTCTGACGATGCCGGCCAGGAGGCCCTCAGGAAACTCGACGCCGCTTCGCTTCATACGGGGTATGTAACTGTAGACGAGAGACATCCCACGGGAACAGTCTCTGTTATTCTGGACCAGCAGGGAAAAGCCCGGTATAACATTCATCCCGATGTTGCCTGGGATTTTATCTGCCGGACTTCGAAACTGGCGGAACTGGCCAGAAGAACCGACGCAGTGTGTTTCGGAATGCTGGCCCAGCGGCAGAAGGTATCCAGAGAGACTATTCTCTGGTTCCTGAAAGAGGTGCCGGAGACCTCGTTACGAATATTCGACGTCAACCTTCGCCCTCCCTATTATTCGCCAGATGTGCTTCATAGATCGCTTGAGCTGGCAAATGTACTTAAACTCAATGATGAAGAGCTGCGGGTGATCAGGCGAATTCTCGGAATCTCAGGAAGTGAGTCAACTCTACTGAGGATACTGGCGCACGCTTATAACCTGCGCTTGATCGCCCTGACAAGAGGGGAGCACGGCAGTATTATTTACGGGAACGGCCGGTTTATCAGGAATGATGGAACAAATGTTCAGGTGGTTGATACAGTCGGTGCCGGGGATGCGTTCGCGGCTGCTGTGGCTGTAGGTCTTCTTAACGGACTCAACATAGAGGAAATCAGCGAGTATGCAAATATGGTAGCCGGGTATGTGTGCTCGCAGAAAGGGGCTACACCATTCATACCTCCTGAGTTCCAGATCCATAGATATATGACCCGTTCAAAGGTCGCATCGGGAACCGAAAGGATTGGAAACTGATGTCCCGAATGATCACCGGGCAGGGCTCTTCTCAACAATCCGCTAGAGGCGGTGGCCAGGCGATTGCCTGTGTTTCTACTTTTCCTCCCCGAAAATGCGGTATTGCAACGTACACAGAAGATCTTACCAGGGCGATTGACGACATATTCGATCCCGCGGTCAAAACGAAGATCGTGGCCATGAATCCGGATGATGTCCTGGGCTTTAATTACCCGAGGAAAGTGATTTTTCAGATCACTGAGGACAAGGAGGAGGAGTATCTTCAAGTAGCTCGCCAGATCGAACAAAGTGACGATATCAAGCTGGTAAATATTCAGCACGAGTTCGGCATATTTGGAGGAGAGCTGGGGAGCCACGTCATAACGTTTCTTCAAGCACTGAGAAAACCAAAGGTAATCACCTTTCACACGGTTATGCCTCAACCGGATGAGAACCGCCTCTCCATAGTAAGATCACTGGCAGAGAACGTGAGTGCGATCATCGTGATGACCCCACTCTCTAAAAAGATTCTCACCTCCGAATACGGAATCTCATCAAGAAAGATAACCGTTATTCCGCATGGTATCCATCCCAGACAATACTCGCCAGGTACCCGGGCAAAAGCGGCACTGGGATTTTCCGACCGGGTGGTTCTCTCCACGTTCGGTTTACTGGGTTCCAGCAAGGGCCTGGAATATGTAATCGATGCGTTACCACAGGTGGTCAAACACTTTCCTGATTTCGTCTACATCTATTTCGGCGCTACTCATCCAGCAATCCTGAGGGATGAAGGGGAAAGTTACCGCAATCAACTGATAGAAAAGGTCTACCGGCTGGGCCTGTATGATCACGTCAAATTCTACAATCGCTATTTCCCTCTGGGAGAGCTGCTGAATTTTCTCAAAGCCACCGACATCTACGTGTCTCCTTCGCTGGAGCCGAATCAGGCGGTATCCGGTACACTCACGTATGCCATGGGAATGGGCAGGCCGGTTATCTCCACCGCCTTTGCCAATGCCCGTGAGTTGATTACGGATGATGTTGGCATCCTGGTCGATTTTCGCAGTCCGCAAGCCTATGCCGGTGCCATCATGCGCTTGCTCGAGGATGAGGAGCTTCGTATGCAGATGGGCAGGAACGCCTATTTCCGGACCCGTAACATGATCTGGCCTAATGTGGCGCTTAAATACTTCAAGGTGTTCTCAGATCACACGCGGAACCTGGCAGAAGTCAGCGGGGAGAAAAGCCTGCCCCGGATAAAACTGGATCATATGATCCGCCTGACCGATGATTTCGGGATAGTCCAGCATGCCCGTCTTACCCGGCCTGACCGTTCCTCGGGTTATACACTGGATGATAACAGCCGGGCTCTCGCGGTGGCAGTCACGTACTATTCCTGGCTCGGTTCTCCATCCAGGAGGCGGGCTACCGCCCGGCAGCGAAGTGATATTTTGCGGCTTGTAAATGTCTATCTGAACTTCATCGAATTCGTCACCGGTCCTGATGGCCGTTTCGCCAATTTCGTCGACGGCAATCGTAAGATAAACCGGAAGATGAATGAGGAAGCCAATCTGGAGGAATCCAATGCACGCGGAATTTATGCCCTGGCTCTGACATCGGCAACCGGGACATTGCCTCGCTCAGTCCGTCAAAGAGCATCCAGCCTTCTAGAACGGCGTCTGAGCGCGGATACTGAATTCGATTCACCTCGAGCTATTGCATTTCTGGTGAAAGCGATCTGTCTCCTTCTTGAGAGGAAAAGAAACGAGGTGGGTAATATCAACCTCCAGCAGGTGCTCAGAGATGGGTGCGATGCTCTGGTGGGGCTATATGAAGGTGCCCGTTCGCCGGACTGGCAGTGGTTTGAGGAAAAGCTGGCATACTCGAACGCCTCACTGCCGGAGGCACTGCTGGTCGGATACCGGCTCACCCGTGATGAGAGATACCTGACTACGGGCAGGAAAACCCTGGATTTTCTGGTGAAAAGAAGCTTCGTCAACGACGTTTATGTGCCTGTGGGGGAGGAGGGGTGGCAATACCGGGGTAGCAAACTCCGTCATTTCGATCAGCAACCGGAAGAGGTCAGGTCAATGGTTTATGCCCTGAAAACGGGTTATCGGGTAACCAGAAAAAAGGAGTACCTGAGGTTGATGTTCCGGGCCTTTGACTGGTTCCTGGGTGATAACACTCTCAATCAGGTGGTTTACGACAGAATAACTGGTGGTTGTTACGATGGTGTCGGTCGCAAGGGGGTTAACCTTAACCAGGGTGCCGAAGCCACGATTTCCTATCTGCTGGCCAGGCTGGCCTTCGAACAGTAGGTGTGGAGAATCGTGAGAATCAAAAGAGAGAACAATGGAAGCGGCTTTGATAGTGGCTCACCCGGATGATGAGACGATCGGGGCTGAGAGAGAACAACCACCAGGATTGGGGGATCGAGGCGGTTGATTTGAAATTTTTGCATGAACATCATAATATCGAAAGCGGGTGATGGATGATTCAAAGCGCGATTTATCTGAGCCCTGATGGGAAGTTGCAGGAGTCTCTGACCCCCGATCAAATTTCTGCGCGCCTGAAAAGTGGTGAGGGGCTGTTGTGGATTGACATAGAAAACGCCACCGTGGAAGATGGCCGTCTCCTGGCGGATATTCTCCATTTTCACCCGCTGGCTATAGCCGACTGCATAAGCAAGAATATACATCCGCCTAAAATCGATGAGTTCGAGGATCACATCTTCATCGTAGTCCACGGGATTAACTACCATAGTGAAGCCGATGTACTGGAGACCGCTGAACTTGGTCTGTTTCTCGGGAAGAACTACGTTGTCACCAGCCACGACGTTCCAATGAATTCCGTTTCCTTCATGAAGGAAAGCATTCGTTCCAAACCGCGCCGGATGCGCGGGGGAGCGGATTTCCTGGCATATGACCTGATAGACCGAGTGGTGGATTTCATCATGCCGGTGATTGACACCATGCAGGAAAAATGTGAGGAAATAGAAATCGAGGCGATCGAGCAGCCTTCCAGGGAGACGATTGCCACGATTCTGAAACTGAAGCGAAGTATTATGGCGCTGAACCGGATCATACTGCCGCAACGGGATATCTTGAATTCGCTCAGCAGGGGCGATTTCTCACTGGTCAGCGAACGCGCGTTAATATACTATCGCAATATTTACGATCATATAGTTCGCATCGCGATGTCGTGCCAGGAGATTCGAGACCTGCTGGATAATGTCCTGAGTACTTATCTCTCCTCGGTGGCCAACCGGCAGAATCAGACGATGAAGGTCCTCGCCATCGTGGCCGCGATTTTCATGCCGCTAACTCTCGTGGCGGGCATATACGGCATGAACTTTGAAAACATGCCCGAGCTCAAATGGGAGTGGGGATATTTCGGGGTGGTGGGGATAATCGGGACGGTCATCTTGATTATGCTCTGGATCTTCTGGGCAAGGAACTGGATTACAGTCGGGCGGCGAGGGGTTTCCCGGGTCAGGCCCTTCATAGTGGATCCACATCGCGTAAGGAACTATATCGATAAGTTGAAATACCATGATGGTACAGATCATTTAACCAGATGGTACAAAATGGACCGGGAAGATTCAGCTTCCGGGGAAGGCAGTGAGGACGGTAAAACGAAACATCGATGATGGTACCGTTCGTAGTGGAATATATCACAGGGGGATATAAATGAAGGTCTTGGTAGCTGTGGATGGATCCGATTACTCTGAAATGTGTATACAGGCGCTGAAAACGCTCGGTCTTCCCGCCGGCTCGGTTGTCAACGTGTTGACAGTAGTTCAGGAGCACAAATTCCTTGGGGGACTGAGCCTGGATATGCTCAAGGGTCGGGATGAGGTAAGGGAACGATTCAATCGCACACAGGAAGAGGTGGCCGAAAGTCTGGTAGAGGAAAACGCCCACCGGCTTAAAGAAGCGGGGTTGGATGCGAAACCTGAGGTGGCTCGGGGCAAGCCCGATGAAGTGATAATAGGCAAATTGCATAAGTCGGGAGCGCAGCTTCTGGTGATTGGTGCCAAAGGGATGACTGATTCTGACCGGTTCCCTCTAGGCAGTGTGGCCAGCAGGATGATAAAGCATGCCGATTGCAGCGTTCTCCTCGCAAAAGAAAGGATAAGGAGTTTGCGGCGCATACTTATCGGGGTCGATGGTTCAAAATTCTCCAATGAGGCCATCAGGTTTTTATTGAGTCTTGAACTGCCTTCCAGCCTTCAGGTGTTCCTGGTAAGCGCACTGCAATCACATGTGACAGCTCTCCTGAAATCACCCTCCATGAATATCGAAACAAACTGGGGCATCGTGGCTGAGCTCCAGAAGGCAGAGGAGGAAGAGGCCGGGAAGCTGCTTCAAACATCGGAGAAGCGTTTTGCTCAGAAAGGCTTTGGTACTACACCGCTGGTCAGAAAAGGTGAGGCTGCCAGTGAGATCCTGCACTGTGCCAACACATTCAATCCGGAGATTGTAGTCGTGGGCGCAAAAGGCCTGGGTGCGGTAGAAGGGTTTCTCATGGGAAGCGTATCCAGGCGGATAGCCAGGTTTTCCAGGTACTCGGTACTGATAGTGAGACCGGCGAGCTGAAAGCTTATCTATTGCTGCAGGCTCCTCTTTTTTGCCGATCCGCCTCGAGCGGTAAGTTTGTATGGAAGAATTCAGCCTGGTAAAAGACTTTGCCGTCGTGATGGTTACCGCCGGGGCGGCGACATTTATCTTCCGTAAGTTATTGCATCTGCCACCAATATTCGGTTACCTGGTGGCAGGTTTGCTTATCGGGCCTTACACATTCTCCAATCCGCCGGTGGAGAATGTGGATGAAGTCAGGCTTATGGCTGACCTGGGCCTGGTTCTGCTCCTGTTTGGCCTGGGACTTGAATTCAGCTTCAACCGGATCAGGGCGGTTGGAGTCACAGTTCTGCTGATAGCAGCCGCCGAGATACTGACCATGCTTTATCTCGGCTACTGGCTGGGTCAGGCTCTGGGATGGGGGAACTGGAGCTCCATTTTTCTGGGGTCAGCACTCTGCATCACCAGTTCAGGGATTGCCGTGTCTATAATCAGGCAGTCAGGCAGGATGGACGAGCTTTTTGCGAAACTGGTTATAGGCATTTCCGTTGCCGAGGATTTCGTAGCTATTGCCATCATAGCCGTACTCACTGGGATTGCGCGAACAGGTACTACGGAACTCGGGGGTGGAGATATCGGGTATCTGGTTTTAAAACTGGTTGTATTTGTAGCAGCACTGGTAGGGTTCGGCACACTGATAGTTCCGCGGATAATCAAGATGATTGGCCGGCTCGGTTCAAGAGAAGCATTACTTATTACCAGCCTGGGACTTTGTTTTGGTATGGCACTGATTAGCCGGGAACTTTCCCTCTCTGTGGCTACCGGCGCCTTTCTGATGGGCTCGCTTCTCGGTAACATCGATGAGTCGAACCAGATAGTCGAAGTGGTTACCCCCATAGAACACATGTTTGGCGCGCTGTACTTTGTGGCAATCGGGATGCTGATTAATGTAAATCAGGCGGATGATTTCATTATCCCCGCTGTGATAATCGCCCTTTTCTTTATCGCGGGTAAAACCTTAAGTGGTACGTTGCTGACATTTCTTTCCGGTTATGACCCCAGGACATCGCTCAGGGTGGGAATGACCATGCCCCAGATGGGCGAGTTCTCGCTTGCCATTGGCATGGTCGGCAAGCAGTACGGAGTAGTGAGCACTTATATGTATCCGGCGGTGGCGATAGCGTCGGCTATTGTATCGCTGTTTTCACCGATAATGGCCCGTTCGGCCAACAGGCTGGCCGACTTCTTTGACTGCAGGGCGCCAGCAATGCTCAAGGGTTATATCTCGCGAGTGTCGGACTGGCTTCAGGCACTTCGTTCCAGTTTAACTATAGATACCGAAGAGACCCGGAGGGCAGGGCGGGCGTTGAAGATCATAGTGGCTAATGGACTTGTGGTCATGGCCATTATCGGCGCGGGGACTTTCTCACTTTCCTATGTTAAAGATCTTGATCGTTTAAGTGATGTCAGGGCCGATATTATCGGCCTTGTTTTCAGTGGAGGTTTGCTGGCACTTTGTATGCCTTCTTTCCTTGCTATATGGCGTAACATGCGGGTCTTTGATGATGCTGCAGCTATGTTCCTGATGAAAAGGCGCGGGATTGCCGCTGAATGGAAATATGAGACGGTGCGTGTCTTACTCAGGGATGGCATACTTCTCGTGCTGGTGTTTTTCGCGACCCTGTGGTCTCTTCCCCTTATCTCCGAATTGTTTATGGTGGGATCCTTCGCCGTGGCGATACCCGGATTGCTTCTGGCTATAGGGTTGTTCCTCGCTTTGAGATCATTTCAGCAGATACAACACGCACTCGAGGAAAGCTTTGGCAAAACCCTGTTTTGTGGAGAGAAACTTTCGCCTGGTGAAGTTAGCCCGGCAATGGTTGATTACAGGGAAATTGCCGGAAAGTTACTACAATGGTTTAGAAGAAGGATTCCTAACAGGAGGAAGGAATACTAATCACCGAATTCACAAGCAGGGTGAACCCCGGGCTTTCTTCAATGTTGGAACACCCGGCTCAAAAGGGGGAGGTGCCCGTATATGATGAAAAGGTCGCCCGGTTGGACTCTCTCGGTTTTTTCGGGAAAGGGTATCCATTCCGACTGCCGCTCTATACCCAGTACCCGGAAGCCCTCTTTTCCGGCCTTGATTTCACCGATGGCTGAACCAAGATATGGTGATTTGGAGGTGATATGCACTTGAAGAAGGCCGTATCCTTCACGGAGTTGAAGAATTTCCTCAATTGTCCTGACTTCAATGGTGCGCCTTTTTATCAGGTGCTTATGTATATATCCTTCCCATCGCCTGACAAGGGCGTTGCGACTGAGGATTCTGAAGACCAGAAATATTCCCAGTACCAGAGCGAACGCGGTGATGCCAATATGATAACCGGTGCTTGTGACAAGAGATGATGTGGCCGTGACGATAACGGTGACCAGTCCGGCGTTTCCAAGTATCATAAGCCAGGTTACGATCCTGCGACGCTGCGGATGGTTGACAACGAGCTCGGCTTCCTGGGTCGTAAACCCTGTGCCGGTAAAAGCTGAAAGAGCCTGGAATCTGGCGCGCTTTTCGTCAAGTCCGGTCATCATGAGCGCTACAGCGGCGCCTCTTACAACTAAATAGGAGATTCCGATTACAAGAAGCATGGGAACCAGAAAATATGCGCCGGTCATATCGGCAGCCTCCTCATCAGGTATAATTAACCTCGATCTAAACACGGCCGACTGGTATGGGCAATCTTTGCATAAGAATACACCCGTACTCAATAATCGTCAATGGGACTGTAAACCCCCAAAAGCCGCGTTTGATTCCGATGCAGGCTGGCGTCCTTTCGCCATACTGTTCCCCTTTTCCAGAGAAAAGAAGCACTCGGGCGAGGGAGAGTTCATCAAATTATGAAAATGGCTAACCGCAGCGTAATTGCTCATCCGGAGGCGAATGTCTTTATTCTTGAAATATTGTTTTGGGGCAAGATAAAAGAAACCGTATCTGAAAGGTAATATAGTGAAAGGAGGCAAACGGAATGGAGGTAAGCTGGGATGGTTTCATTGAGTGGATGCTGGTTCACGGCAGCCGTATAGGGTTGATAATTGCTTTGGGACTGGCGGGGTGGTTTATACTGGTAAAATTCATTCGCCCCATCGTGCGTAAGGCAGTAGCTGATAACAGCATAGGAGAGAGTGCCCACGGTGTAGAAAAGAGATCTGAGACTCTATCGAAGGTATTCGTAGGAGTTGGAAAGACAATTATAGTTCTGGTTGTTCTCTTCATGATCCTGGATGAATTGGGGGTTCCAGTCGGGCCTATGCTGGCTGGTTTCGGAATCGCCGGCCTGGCGGTGGGCTTTGGCGCGCAGTATCTCATTCGGGATCTTATCGCCGGCAGCTTCATAATCATGGAGAATCAATACAGGGTAGGGGACTGGGCAAGAATAAATGATGTCCATGGGGAGGTGGAAGAGGTAAACCTGAGAAGAACAGTTCTTCGGGATCTCGACGGGCTGGTTCACCATATTCCCAATGGCACAATCAACGTGGCAAGTAATGCTACAAGGCATTTTGCCCGGGTAAATTTCAATGTAAGAGTGGCTTATAACACTGAGCTGGATAGCGCCATATCGGTGATTAACCGCATAGGCAACGAACTGGCAAGCGATGAAAAGTGGCGTGGTAAGCTGATTACAACCCCCCAGGTGCGCCGTATTAACGACCTTAGCGATTCCGGGATCGAAATCAAGATAGTAGGCGATGTAGATGCGGGAGAACAGTGGGGGGTGGCCGGTGAACTGCGGCTACGATTGAAGAAGGCCTTTGATGAGGTAGGGATCGAAATACCGTGGTCTTATAGCAAGATATATTTCGGCAATGCACTGGAAATGCAGACCGAGGCGCATCAGGTCTGACGTTCAGCGAATTCTTTGAACCGGTAGCCGACCCCCCTCTCGCCGAGTATGTATTCGGGGTGTTTGGGATCGGTCTCGATCTTCTTGCGAAGATAAGTGATATAGAGCCACACGTAATGGTCCTCGCTGCGATATTCATAACCCCAGACCTTTCGCAGGAGGGCTTCATGCGTGAGGACGCGGCCGGCATTGCTGACTAAATGGTACAGCAGCCGGAATTCAGTCGGGCGGAGATGGACCTCGCTGCCTCTGACCATTACCTTGCGCCGGCTGAAGTCTATCAAAAGGTTGCTGTCCACTCTTATCTCGGACTTTGGAGCCGCGGTGGGCATCTGAGCGCGTCTCAGCAGTGCTTTCACGCGAGTGGCGAGTTCTCTGGGGCTGAACGGTTTAGTCATATAGTCATCTGCCCCCAGCTCCAATCCCCTGACCCTATCGTCCTCCTCTCCCATCACCGTCAGCATGACAACCGGTACTGTAGAAACCTCCCGGATTTTCTGAAGGGTTTCGAAGCCATCCATCCCGGGCATCATCACGTCCAGAATCACCAGGTCGGGGATTAGCTCGGTTAACTTTTTCAGGGCTTCCTCTCCGCTGGTCGCGCTGACCACGTCATATCCTTCCAGCTCCAGGTTCAAACTCACCGCTTCGATAATTCTGGGTTCATCATCTACCACCAGTATCGTCTCGAGTTCTTTTCCGCTTTTGTTTGTCATCGTCGCTTACATCCGTTTTTCTCGCGGAGGAGTGTTCACGATTCTCTGGATATGGGAAGGCTGAAGGTAAAGCAGGTTCCCTTTCCGGGTTGGCCCTCTACGGTGATACGTCCTCCGTGAGCCTCTATAAGGCTCCGGCAGATGTAAAGTCCCAATCCGGTACCTTTGGACGATAACGCCGAGCTTGCCTCACCACGAAAGAACCTTTCGAATAGCCTTTCTCCATCCTCAGCCAGGATCCCGATTCCCTCGTCCTCCACACTGACCAGAACATGATTATCGGTTATATTGCCAGAGATCTTAATGGTTCCACCATCGGGAGAGAACTTTATCGCGTTTTCTATGAGGTTAATCAGGACTTCATCGATCTTTTCCGGGTCGGCGAGAACCAGTGGCCAGTCCGGGGGGAAGTCTGTCTCAATCCGGTGCAAATCCGTTAATTCATTAAATCGCGTGGTTATCCGCTTTACTTCCTTTTTCAAATCGAGAACGAACCTGTTCAACGTGATCGAGCCGGCGTCCAGGCGCGATGTGTACAGGAGCTTTCCCACTATGGCGCTCAGGGTGTCACTTTCCTCCTCGATTGCCTTGAGCTTCTCTCGCATTGTTTCCTGGCTCCAGGATACATCAGACCGGGCCAGAGTACTGGCGTAGGCCTTGATGATTGAAATAGGTGTCTGCAATTCGTGAGAGACGCCGGCCAAGAGAGCTGTTCTCAATTCATCAAGTTCGGCCAGTCCGGCGATATCACGAATATTTACTACGGCCGTTAATTCACCATCGGGTGAGCTGACAATCGAGTAGCTGATGCCCGCGTCGACTGGTTTTCCCTCTCTGGCTGTGATGGTCCCTCGAAAGTAGGATATTCCATCCGCATTCCCAAGCATTGGGCACCTTGTCTGGCAAAGCTCAGTACCATGAATGTCCCTCGGATGGAGAACGTCGTAGCACTTTCTTCCTATGATCTCTTCCTTTTCCCATTCCGTGAGCCTCTCCATTTTGAGATTGAAAACAAGGATATTGAAAGAGTTGTCGATTACCAGTATGCCGTCGGCGCTGTTTTCCACCGCTGACTCGAAGCAGTCTCGACTGGCGCTCTCAGGTAACACTGAATCATTAGCGAAAGCAGTCATTTACCGCACCCGGTGATAGTTATGACCCCGGCCGTTGTGGAAGTTCATAATATGATTCTGATACGAGCCCGCCAACGTCAGATTTTATCAGAGGTCACATATTTTCCCGCGGGAATTCTAATGAAATTCTAAGGTTTTTCCAATTTACTGCTAGTGAAATTCTGGGCTTATTCTAACACAACTGGATTAAACTGTAATTACGGAAAGAGTTGCTTAGTCGGCAGCCATCCGATAAGTGATGTTCACTGATGACTTAAACTCCAGAGGGAAGGAATTCAATGAAGGCTAAGTTGAAGAATTCAGTAACGCATCAGGCGCAGAGATCACATCAGGATCCAAAAACCAGAAAGTTCCAGAGAATCTTAAGCAATCAGAAGCGGAAAGCCAGGCTTCAGAGTGAGAAAAGATTCAGATAGAGTACTGTCCCTGACGCTTCTATACAAGTGTTCCGCAATACTCTTTTCACCTCATTGCTTCACAAAGAAAGCTGACTACTCTGGTAACGCACTCGCGGCCGCGAGTGCGTTACCAGAGTAGTCAGCTTCGGGTGGTGGTGGGAGTGAGGCGGAGCATTGCATACAGTTAATATAAACGAAAGCCTGGTTATTTACGGGACGTTACACTGGTTATACGCAAACGTTTTACATTGGAAGTCCGGACAAAGAAGTTTACCCTAAAAGCCGGGTAGGTCCGGCCAGGCTGCCCTGCCGTTGCTGTTGGGGGCCGATTATACGGAGGTATGAGCAATATGTCATCCATAATATTTCTTGGAACCTACAAACCGATGGTATGCGGTATCGGTGATTACACCAGTTTTATAACGCCGCAACTTACTGATATCGATTGGGGCGTGATATCGTTCGATACAAGCGGTTATATCGGGAGCCTTTCAGGCGATACCAGTGTACCTGATGATCGCGTATGGTATGGGATCCCAAGCCAGTGCGAGTATTCAACCGGGATAATAAGGAGTGGGGTGAGAGGACTGGGCACCTGTTGTGCCGGGGACGCCATATTGTGGTTTCAGCACGAGCACGGCATCTGGCATGATGATCAGAGATTCATTAATACGCTCCGGGGTTTGAGCAGGCCTAAGGTCGTCACCCTTCATACTGTGCATTTCCAGAGCGCTGATACTGCCTCAGGACTGCGACAAAATCAGTATGAGTTCCTTGCGGAACTTCTCCCCAACGTCGATGCTGTTACAGTGTTCAGTCTCGGAGTGTACAAAGCGGTCACCACTGCATTCCCGGAATACAGGTCAAAAGTGTTTAGCCTGAGACACGGCGTTCATTCATATCCCGATGTGGCACGAATGACGCGGAGAGAAGCAAGGGAAAAACTCAGCGACTTTCTGTTGTATGAATCCGACCTCTCGGCCGGTGCTAAGAAGGATATATACAGGCAGAGGTTATTGATGGACCCCGAGAAAATTATCATCGGTCAGGCCGGATTTCTTGACCCTTCGAAGCAATCCGAGATGCTGTTTCAGGTGGGGGATGAGTTGAAAAGGATGATGCCGGGAGCTAAGATTACGTCGGTTCGTATAGGAGGTGTGCGGGAGAGCTCACAGGAACGATACGCGGCTCAGTTGAGAAGCCGGCATGACGGGGAGAACAGGTTCCTGCTGGAGGTTTTACTTCCCCGGGATATGCTGCCCGTGGCGCAGAAGGCCTTTGATATGAATTACTACTGGCCTAAAGATTGTACGCAAAGCGGGGCGCTGGCTCATGCCCTGGGGGCTGGCGGGGTTATCGCCGGACGTGACCTGGAGGGTGTCGGCGAGACACTCGGAGATGCCGGACAGATGGTTGAAAAGGATTTTAACCGGTTGCTTTTGAAGATGCGTGATGCGCTGGTTGACCATGATCTGGCGGAACAGATGAGGGAGAGCGCTCTCAGGTATGCCGCGGAATACTCGTGGAAAAAACAGGCAGCCATTCATTGTGAAATCGCTGACAGCCTGGTGAACAGAAAAACGTTTTCATCGGTCAAGAATGGAGGATGGCCAGGGTATAGTGCTTTTACAAAGAGTTCCAGATCTTTTGAAGCTGTTGGTGTCAGCTACTGAGTCTATGTCTATTAACGGGATAGCCCGGCTTCAAAGAAACGGAAGCAGCGAATTTATGAAAAGGCGCCCTTCGATTCGAAGGGCGCCTTGCTGAAATAAGAATATGTCGCAAGGCTAAAGTCAAGACGGCACGATAAACCGAAAAAGCCTGGAAGCCCTTTACAATAAGACAGACAGAAAAACAGGGAGTTGACCCTCAGAGGCTTGAAAATTGATCAGTAAAAGTCTCTATAATTTGTGTCGATCGTACTGCGGGAGTTCAAGGGGAGGATGTAATGTTGAATTTACATGGGGGTCATGACAGAGAGACCGAGTTCAAACATCAGACGGCTATCGATTATGGTAGAGTCCGGGATGAAGCTGGCAAACCCCCGTTCGAGGAGATAGAGGACGGTTACAGGAAGGCGATGGAGGGGCCGGTTAACCGGGTGAGGGGGATCGGAGAGGCTGACATTGTTGTCGGTATTCCCTTCTACAATGAGTTCGAAACGCTGCCCGGAGTGATCGAGACGGCAGTTGAGGGACTGAATAAAGCTTACCCGGACCTGAAATCCGTCATCGTAGCCGCAGGGTCTCCCGCCGGCGCTGAGGCGCTGAGGGCTGTCGAGGAGATGCCCGCACAGGGGAAGATAGAGCGCATCGCCTTTATCTTTGATAATGAACTGCTTAATGGGAAGGGTTGGGGAATAAGGGGTATCTTCGAACTGGCGGATAGACTGGGATCCGATGTATTGATACTGGAAGCCGACCTCGCGCGAAGTCATACAAGTGATGAGGACGAGGGCTTTTCACCGGAATGGATTCGCCTTCTTCTCGATCCGGTCAGAAACGATAAGGCTGACATGGTTGTTTCGAGATTCAATCTGCATTACTTCGATGCCCCGGTTTGCAATCATCTGGCCTATCCTTTACTGGCGGCTGTTTATAATTGCCCCATGCGATGTCTTCTTGGAGGTCAATGGGGATTGTCACATAGACTTTTGCGAGTATATCTCAACAATCCCCGTTATGTCTGGGAAACGGCGTTTAGCGGATATGGTGTAGATAGCTGGATGGCAATCGGGGCGATCACCAGCAATGCTCGAATATGTGAGGCCTGTCTTGGTGTGAAAGACCGTCGCCATTCCATCGGGAAACAGGATATGGTTCTGAGGCAACTGGCCAATGCCTTCTTCCAGGAAATACTCAATGATGATAACTGGTGGACCCGGATAGAGCTCGCCATTTCTGTCCCCCATACTGTCCGTTTACCTGTCCTGGGCCGGCCGAAAGGTACACCGGTGAAACCACAGAGAGTTAATACAGGTCTGCTTCATGATGACTATCGGAGTGGATTTAATACCTATTATTCCCTTTATGAACGGCTCTTTGATAACAAGACTTACGATAAGCTGGAACGACTCTCTCACACTGAAATCGGGGAGTTCGATTTCCCGTCTGACTTATGGGCACGTGGTGTCTATGGACTGATAATCGCGTATGCCTTTAAAAAGGAGTTTGCCAGAGGCGACCTGCTTAGTTCCCTCATCACTCTTCATAAAGGATTTGCCGCCAGTCGTGCCAGGAAGCTAGAGGGTTTAGTGGGGAGGTTATCACGTTTGTCGTCTGAGGAAAGAGAAAGAATCATATCTATTGAAGCTGATACACAGGTGGAGGAACTGGTTGATGAATTCCGGCAACAGCGACCGGCGTTTGTTCTGGACTGGTTAAAAAACGCGCAGGCGCTGGAACCACCCGTACCTATGATAACATATCGCGAATTCATCCCGGGAGTCCCGCTCGTGGTACCTACAGAGCTCGTAGGCAGGGAGGGTAACCTCGTTACTGCCAACGGAGTCTACGATAATATCTTCTCCGAGTTGAAGAAAAAGTTCGAGGATTTCGTATATAACCGGTTGCAGATCTCGAGCAACGTGAATTCTCTCTATATAACTCTGGCGATAAAGGATTTCCTGAGAACAGTCGAGCGAGAGTTTCTGCCGGATAGCAATCTATCCACTATTAGGGGGGTGGAGAGGGTGGTGAGGCAGATTTTCGACCAATTCCCCCATGGGGAAGGCTTTTCGCTGCTGCCTGAAGCGGCCAGCATGTTATTGAATGAGTACCCACCCGTGAACTTGCTGACCACCATGGGCTATACAAATCTGGCCGACCTTCTGAAAGAGCATGATTCCCGTGATATGCTGGCACTAACCCGGTGGACTGAGGAGAGGGAATACTGGGAGGGATTATCGAATCTGATGGCTGAGAAGCTTCGGCCGGAGCATTTCGGGCCTGCAGATATCAGCTTTCTGGTGGTAAAACATGAACAATTTCCCTCTCTCGTAGAGTTAAGAGATTCAACCTCCCTGGATAAACTCACCTCCCGGATAGTGGTAAGCAATTTAAATAAGGGCATGGGTGGTGAGTTTCCGAAACTGAGATACTTCACCACCATCGCCAAGGATATCGTTGAGGCGGAACGATTCGGCCATATCTGGCGGTATTTTGCCGAGGAAAGAAAGGATTTTGGGCGAAAAGTGGTCAACTCGATAGAAGGACACTGGGGAAGGGAACCGCTATCCGCGCACAACATATTTGAGGATGGCAATCAGCGAATAATGGTGGAGAGGGTGCGTCAGATGGCCAGGAATATCGCTGAGGAGAATCATCGGCTGGCCGCCAGGCTCGAGGCTCTCGCCGATTCATACCATCTGGCTTTGACCCTGCCGGACGGCAAGTTCATCACCTGTTCCGCATGGTCATGGGCCAGTTACAGCTTCAAAGGAGGCCTTTCCTCTCCTCCACCGTTGTCGATCCACGTGGAGAGGGATTGGGCTTCCAGGGAGTTCCTGGTGGAGTATTTCAAGGCACTGGGTGGAAGTGAGGAAGAGGTGGAAAGAGAGATACGGAGGCTGATGGCGCTTGGGAGGGAATGGGAGAACCTTGCGCCGATTTTACTTGGTAGTGAACCGGAAGCGGACAGGATGTTGCCTTCCAGATCAATGGCGGCCATGCCCAAACCTCCCGATGCCGGTATGATGACACGTTTTGAGGGGAATCCGATATTGAAGCCCATAAGGGATCACGCATGGGAATCCAAATATGTATTGAACGCGGGATCGATTGTCCTGGAGGGTAAGGTATATCTGGCTTACCGGGCTTTCGGGGACGATGAGATATCACGGATTGGACTGGCGGTGAGCGAAGATGGATTTAGTTTCGATGAACGGCTGCCACAGCCCATATTTGAGCCCAGAGGTAAGTATGACAGCCACGGCTGTGAGGATCCACGCCTGACACTCCTGGGTGACCGAATATACATGGCCTATACGGTTTTTAACGGGGATATAGCCCAGATTGCCCTGGCTTCCATCTCCCCCGAGGATTTCATCAATTACAAGTGGAAGGCGTGGCGAAGGCACGGGAACGTATTCCCCCGTTTTACCGATAAAGACGCCGCGCTGTTTCCGGAGCAGTTCGATGGTAAATACGCTATACTCCACAGGGTTGATCCACATATATGGATCACTTTCTCCCCGCATTTACGTTGCCCATGGTCTCGAAAGGAGCACCAGATACTGGCTGGCGCAACCGCGGGAATGGCATGGGACGGCAGGAAAATCGGCGCGGGCGCCCAGCCGATAAAAACCAGGTTTGGCTGGTTGCTGATTACCCATGGCGTGGACTACGCGCGCATCTACCGGCTTGGTGTGATGGTGCTCGAACTTGAGGACCCATCCAGATTGATATACCGGTCACCGAACCCTGTACTGGAACCGGCTACTACCATGGAGTTGGGCGAGGATGGTAAGAGCTGGGTTTCCGGGGTGGTTTTCACATGTGGGGCGGTTCCCCGGAACTATGGCAAAGACATACTGGATACAGAGGATGAGTTGATCGTGTATTATGGCGCGGCGGACAGTATTATCTGCGCGGCTACTACGAGTGTTGGTGATCTGATACCCGAGGAGGTCAGGTTGCTGCCTGGTGACTCCGGATTTTCCCTGTAACCTGTTCTTAAAAGGGGCGAGAATATCCCGGAGGCAGCGATTGAACGGATACCATGTTGGCATTCCCTGAATCGCTGTTTCTTCTATCGTAATCGAAGAAGGTATGATAACAGGCTTCTGGAAAGGCACGGGGTTTTGTTCATCAGCAGAGTGAACGATTTGCGTTTCAAACGCTGGTTTCAGGAATTCGACTGATGGCATATTTATCATCATTGTCTGAACTCAGGCATACTCGGATCGGAAAGAAGGTCCTGATCGTAGGAGACGAACCGCGCCTCGTAGAGGTAATGAATGTAAATCTGACTATCGAGGGGTATGAGGTGGAGACTGCCTTTAGCGTGGCTGGCGCCATCGAAAAAATCCGCCGGTGGGAGCCTGACGTGATGATGCTGGACATGGTGCTGCCGGGCATTGATGGCTTTGAGGCACTCGAGGCTATCAGGGAGATATCGAATGTTCCCGTTGTCGTGGTCACCGTATTGGGGAGGTCTGTTGACATAATGCGCGGACTTGAGCTTGGTGTCGATGACTATATATCCAGGCCGTTCAGTATGACGCAATTATCGGAACGGATACGTTCAGTGCTTATGAGAAATGGATTGGCACGAGTGCCCTTGAAAAGGATTGAATTTGATAATGATGTCATATTTGATTTTGGGCTCGGGGTTATGACCGTCAGAGGCATGGAGGTCAGTCTGAGGGCTGTCGAACAGCGCTTGCTCTATCAACTGGTAAAGAACCCCGGGAAGGCGCAAACAGTCGATCAGTTGATGGAGGCCATGTGGGGTCGGGAATCCAGGGAAGCTCAACAGCCTCTGGCACTATATGTACGTCATTTACGGAACATGATCGAGGAAAACCCTGATCATCCGCGTTATTTACTGGATGAGAACGGAATCGGCTATGTCTTCAGGCCGGCCAGGGATGCCTCATAGAAAGGGCCGTATCCCTTGGCTTTGACAGCGTGAAATATTTGTAAGAGTCCTGAAAAGAGTTCCGGGTGAAGTGCTGATTCTATCACCAGGGAACCCCTGAATAATCCCCTCTAACCACTGTTCCGGGGGGATTTTTTTGGGTTACGAACATCGCATTTGACCTCCGAAGGGTTGACATTCGCTTGCCGAATAGCGTATGATGCTTCGCAAAGGAGGTGCGAATATGACAGCGTACTGCATGAAGTGCCGCAAGAAAGTGGAGATCAAAAATCCCAAGAAGATCACCATGAAGAACAAGAAGCCGGCTACGCAAGGCGTTTGTCCCAAGTGCGGCACCAAGGTGTTCAGAATAGGCAAGAGTTAAAAACACCTGAAAAAAGACAGTCATACAGTGGGGGCAAATGTTTTCAAGAGCATTTGCCCCCGGCTCTACGTCAGAATGATCATCATACCTGGATTCAGGCGAATTGCTGAATTCGTTGTATGATGAGAAGTGTCAGTATTAGATAGCCCGGTATTCGGCAGGGAGGGTCGATCGGCCCTGATTACTGTTGATCAGCGGGCACAGGGTTAATTATGGCTTGATAGCTCCTCTTATTCCGTATGGCCAGTTATCCACGTTGAGGCATGCACCTGTAATACCTGAAAAACAGCGGTTCGTACTGAAGGAACCTCTGAGTAGGTTCTAGCTTCGAAGGTCCGGTAGTGTCCTCCACGATTGGGGGTTGATCGGGGCTTTCTAAAAGTATTAAAGTGTGGCTTGTTTTAATTCTGACAGAGTCGATGCCCCCGCAGGAACGACTGTAAAAAATCTGCTGTAGATAAGTTGACAAGGGAACCGAGTCTGTACCGAAAGGAGAGGGATACATGATTTGCCCCGAGTGTGGAATGGAAGTTCCAGATACTTGCCCATCGTGCGGTGCGAAGATCCGAATGGACGTGGCTGATGATGGTCAAGCTTATTCAAGTAGCACAAAAGAAGACCGGGTAACGAAAAAAGGCGCTATTCACCCGGGCATCACCATAACAGGGCTGGGCGCTATTCTTATATTGATATCAATGATACCCAATTGGTATACACGAAGGTGCTCCGGCCCTGATTGTTCCGGATTGGAGAATACAAGTATTAATTTCGGTGATCTCACGAGCGATCCCGGTGCCTTTGACCTGGTATGGCCCGGCTCTGGACTTCCACTTATGCTGATGATACTTTGCGCGTCATATGTCCTTCTTTCGATTGTCTATTCCTTTGCCACTGGTGCGCTAACGAGGCAGATATGGGCGTGGCTTGGTGGCGTTTCCCTCATTTGTCTTGTTGTCAACTATGGATATGTGCTGGGCGAGATGATAGTTGAGGATACAGGCTACCTTGATTACACGCTTTATGTAACGCCTCATGCCGGCTGGGTCCTGGCTGTAATAGGTACAGTAGCTGTAATTACCGGGAGTGACCTGGCCAGGTGTGTTCGTGCTGCTCTGGCAAGGAGTGGTCTGGATGGGCAACTACCCCACCTTCATCCTCCCCTCACCGGTCGCAGTCGTGTCTCGGTGG
>JAWOBX010000003.1:0-10943 GCA_046484125.1 Dehalococcoidia bacterium
CAGGGTTTCCACCAACGACCTTATCAAACAACTCCGCGCAGAACTCTGGGCCGATTCTATTAGCTCAATTAATTTATCCCACTTCGTTGCTAAACAAAACGCACAACGAAGTCTATTAAATATCCAAATTCCTGCCTGTTCTGCTATACTTCAGGTTAACCCTGGTTGAAAAAATGGCCAAACCCGAGAAAGAGGCGGGGTTTCTAACCCCGCCTCTTTTACTCTTCTGGTCGCTAAACAGTGTTATTCAGCGGCTGCCAGTGCCTGATCGATCCATGAATCAAAGGTTGCCCGGTTATTCTCGATCCATTCCTCGGCGTGGCCTATAACTTCCTCGTCGGAGTTCTCACCCTCGTACATCAGGTCGTTCTGGGCAAAGATGTCCTCAAGAGGAACGCTGGCAACTTCGAATAACTTCTTGGCCGCCGGGTTCTTGTCGAGGAAGTCGTTATTGGCGGCAACGCGGATATCATTGGCTGGAAATCCCATATTGCAGGGATCGCTGACGCATCCCTCGACACCCTCCATAATTGTGGCATCCTCAAGGTCCTTCTGGCTCTCGGGCAGACTGGAGAAGGGTACTTCAATCCAGACGACATCTTCACCCGGGACGAGCCTGTTGACGGTCCAGTTGGGCGTCCATGTATAGAAGAAGATGGGTTCGCCGTTCTGATAGTTGCCAACGGCCTCGGCCATGCCGATGGCGTAGTCAACCTTGATAGGATCAACGGTGTCCCGGAGTTCATATGCATCCAGATGATGCGCGATCGTCTCCTCGCAGCCCCAGCCGGGCGGGCAGGCGACGAGTTCCGCTTTACCATCGCCATCGTTGTCGAATATTTCGGCGATCTCAGGATCCAGGAATTGCTCCAGATTGGTGATGTCGTATTCCTCGGCGGTCTTCTTATCGATCAGGTAACCCTCGAGGGCGCCTCCCTTGGCGACATAACCGACCTTGCTTATCTTATCCTGGTATTTATTGAACTGGGTATTATGGAGCGGGAACCAGCCGTTGGGCCAGTAGTCAAGTTCTCCCCCGGCAAGGGCGGTATAGAATGCCGGATTCTGAAGTTCGACCGGCCTCTTAACGTTGTAACCGAGCTCCTCCAGCGCTTTGATGTAGATCTCACTATGAAAGTAGCCTGTGCTCCAGCCTGCCCGGGCGGGATTCACAGTCACGCCCTTACCAGGCAAGCCGTCACCATCCTCATCATCATCGTCGCCACAGCCCATGACGCCAACCGCCAGGCTGGCGATCAAAGCTATTGCTATCAAGAATGATAGTAGTGCTTGAAAAGTCTTCGTTTTTCTCATTTGCTCCCTCCTTTGTATCAAATTGATCCGGGCTCTTTCAACGATTATTAGATTAATATGCGGTGGATATCACCTCCCTTACCGTTTGGATTCAGGTTTTGACTTCTTAGGAAGCTCCCAGGAGATCAATACTCTGGCGTATTTTTGAAGCAGTGTCATTTCCCCGGGAGCCCTTGGCTCGCCGAGTCCCTGTGTTATGCGATCCAGCACGATGGCCAGTATAACGATGGCAAGTCCGGCGACAAAGCCCTGGCCGATCCAGAGATTACCGAGCGCCTGAACGATCGGCTTCCCCAGGCCACCTGCACCGATAAGAGCAGCTATAACTACCATTGAAAGAGCAAGCATCAGCGTCTGGTTCAGTCCGGCCATTATGGTTCGTAGCGCCAGTGGAATCTGCACTTCACGCAGAACCTGCCACGAAGTTGAGCCGAAGGCGTAAGCGGCCTCAATCAGCTCGGCGTCCACCTGCCGGATACCGAGGTTTGTCAACCGGATCACAGGTGGAAGGGCGAATATTATGGTGGCGATCGTTCCGGGAACCAGGCCGATACCGAAAAGCATGACGATCGGAACCAGGTACACGAAAGGCGGGACCGTCTGCATGGCGTCGAGCACCGGTCGAAGAATCGACTCGAAACGGTCGCTTCGAGCCGCGATAATACCCAGTGGAATCCCTGCAGCAGCGCAGAAAACTACTGAGGTAAATATCACCGCCAGGGTGGTCATGGTGTCATCCCAATAACCCAGAAAGCCGACCAGAGTCATTGCTGCTACACTTATAACCGCCAGCTTGAAACTCCTTACCCACCAGGCGGCTACCAGAAAGAGGGCCAGTATAGCAAAGGGATGTAACCAGAGGAATATATTCTCATTGATGAAGGTCAGGATCTTGTCGACCGGCCACTTTAGCGCGTCAAACACATCACCGAGGTTGGGCACCAGCCAGTCTTCGACAAACGTGTCGATCCAGTCGTCCAGGTCGATTTTGTACAAATCAAACGGCCACGGAGTCATTCTTCCTCAACCTCCGCTGACTGGATAAGCCTGCCTTCCAGGGTATCCGGAGAGGCATCCCCAGCGACTACAGCCGACTTGTCCTCACCGTTTTCCGGCTGGATATCGGCTCCTACCTGTGCCAGGATATCGAATTGATTGATAACACCGACAAGGTGATTCTCTTCGTCAACGACCGCTATCGGTATACCACTTGCGGAAATGCCGTAAATATCGCCGACAAGTGTCTCCGCGTTGGTTTGAGGGAAGTCCGTTATCATTACTGGACCGAGGTTTCTTTCTCCCTTACGGGCTGCTGAGGCTATAGCTTCATCGATAACCAGACCCACCGGAGTGTTGCTTTGATCGACAACGTATAACCCGTCTCTCCCCAGTTCCCTCATACGCTTTATCGCTGTCTGAACCGTGTCGTGCTCATACCTCAATGGCTGCGGTTCTCTCATGGAATAACTAACTGTTAACACCCGGCCCCGGTCAACGTCCCTGATGAAGGCGGTGACATACTCATCGACCGGTTGATCGACTATTTCCTCGGGTGTTCCGTGCTGGACAATGCGCCCATCCTTCATGACGGCAATGTGATCGCCGAGTCGAAGAGCTTCGTTGAGGTCGTGAGTTATGAAGAGGATCGTTTTCTTAACCGTACGCTGTAGCTGAATTAATTCTCCCTGCATATCGCGGCGGATGAGAGGATCAAGCGCGCTGAACGGTTCGTCCATGAGCAGGATCTCCGGATCGGTGGCCAGCCCGCGCGCCAGGCCGACTCTCTGTTGCATGCCTCCACTCAGAGCGGAAGGAAGCCTGTCCCCCCATCCTTCGAGGCCAACTAGATTTAGTGCTTCCAGCGCCTTCTGGCGGCGCTCCTCCCGTTCGACCCCTCGCACCTTGAGGCCGTATTCCACGTTCTCCATCACCGTGCGATGAGGGAACAATCCAAAATGCTGGAAAACCATGGAGAACTTGGTTCGGCGAATCTGCCTGAGGCGCTCAAGAGAGACGTTTGTGATATCCTCGTCGTCTATAAATACAGCGCCCTGTGTCGGCTCGATCAGGCGGTTGATGCAGCGAATCAGCGTGGATTTCCCGGAACCGGAGAGTCCCATGACCATGAATATTTCCCCTTCATCGACGGTAAAGGAGACATCGGCCATGCCCACTATATCGCCAGTTTCCCTGAATATCTCGTCTTTGGAAGCTCCTTTGTTGAGCTTCTCTATTGATGCTTCCGGCGAGGTTCCGAATATCTTGAAAAGATTCTCAACCCTTATTTTGGTTGTCACAGATTACCTCATCGAGTGCTGGCTAATAATCCAAAAACTGTGTGGTATAATAACAGAGTTTGCATCATAAGGCAACAAACCCACACTAAAAACCAAGCGTAAAAGCCGCATAAATCAGCGTACTGTTAACCATCAATATTAACACCACGCACCAGTCTGGAATATCCGTAATTTTACGGAATTACTCCGAAAAACCAACGGATAAACGCAGGTAGTTGACGGGGTAGCGAATGACCGATGGTGTCGGGGAAATATCCCTGCCGGGGGAGAGGGATTGCCGGTAAACCCTCTCCCGATATTTGTAAAACTTCGCCTGAAAACACGAAGTCACTTAATGAGACTCTTCTAGTAAGCTGGCGACTTCGGGGGTCAGGGGGTGTCCCCCAGCTTTAAAAGTCCCCCATGATTGGGGGATTCAAGGGGTTGATCAGAGATTCCCTGAGTGCTTTCTTTCATTTGAACGGGTCCCACCTGATGGTTTGTTTCTCATAAGACGGAGGGAACATTTGAATGAATTCGTCATAGTAATAAATTTCCTTGAAAGAGGCGTATGACATGCCATATGGAGTTTTTGGCCTCTCTTTCAATTCCTCGGGATTGGCCACCTTTGCCACCATCCTTTCCATAACGTCTTCGGTCCCAACTCCCATAGAGAAACGCAGCTTCTCACGGTTGGCTATCTGTTCGGGCAGCATGTCCCGAAACGCCTCACGCAGGATGTATTTCTCAACCTGTCTGTCACCATAGATCTTCCAGTCCATGGGCACCTTTTGGCTGAAGGCGATGACCTTTGCGTCGAGAAAGGGGGTCTCATAGGCGACCGCGTTGGCCATCCATCCGCGATCGAGGCGGCGGAGAGCTGTATTGTAGGCTATATCCAGGAGTTTCTGAGCCAGTTCCTCCCTGCGCTCCGGAGTGGTAACGGAGGGATGCTTGAGGACCATACGGTACCCGCCAAAGAGTTCGTCGGCTCCCTCTCCGACGAAGACCAGATCAGTGTAATCCTTGGCCATCATTGAGGCGTAATAATTGGAGACCTGTCCCACTATGCAGTCTTCATCAAAACTTTCCAGGTACCAGATCATCTCCGGTATGCAGTCGAATACCTCGTCATCCGTAATTCGATATATATGGTGTTCACTGCCTAAGAACTCCGCCATCACCTTGGCGTTTTCAAGGTCGGGACCCGGTTTGCTGTCAATCGTGGCGGTTATCAAATGAATGTCCGGGTTGAATCCCTTGGCTATGGCTGCCACGATAGAGCTGTCAAGGCCGCCACTCAACGCGGAGGCTTTAATGCCCGGCATCCTTTTCTTTGTAGCCTCGATCATGAGTTCCCGCAGGATGCCCGCGGCTGTTTTCAGGTCATCACCCGGATCGGGTACGTCAGGTGAGTAGGGCTTGAAGAGCACCAACCCATCCCTGGTGCTGTAGAAATACTGTGGTGGGAGCTCGTGGATATCGGTGCGAAGGTGGCTGCCAAGTCCCTTCATCTCGGTGCTGAAGAACAGTGTCCCGTTTTGGGAACCGTAAAAGAGTGGCCTGGGACCAACCTGATCCCGCGCGAGTATCACCTCATCAGGTTCAATTATGGCGCAACAATAGCTGCCATCCAGATATGTGAAGCATTCCTTGCCGTGCTTGAGGTAGTACTCCTTGAAAAGCTCAACGTCGGTCATGCCTTCCGCCCTACCGTTGAAGAGCTCGCCATCGAAAACAATATATGGAGAGCGCGCAACAGCGGCGGAATTCGTCTTTTCCGGCGTCAGGTTGATCTCAATAGAACCGATCGCCCCGTTTCCCTCCGGTAAGGTGCGGACGATCATATTATCCGGGCCGCGGTGCCGCATCAATTGCAGCATCATCTCGACCTGGTCTGTTCGTTCTTCCCCGGCTTCGGCATCTGTATTTATAATTCCCGCGATAGCTGCCATAAATTATAAACCTCCCTGATGATCGTATTCTATTGTGGCTAACCTGCCCGCATGGCGTCGAGCTTTTTGACAGCGTCGAAGCCATCGAGGGCATAAGCATCCGCTCCGATCTCATCCGCGTATTCCTGCGAGACGGCAGCGCCGCCGACGAATACCTTGACAGAATCCCTTATTCCGGCCTCTTTAAGCGCGTCGATGACCTCCTTCATCACCACCATTGTAGTGGTCAGAAGCGCGGACAGTCCCAGGTAGTCGGGCTTATTTTCCTTCACGTAGTCCACTATCTTCTCAGTGGGGACATCGATCCCCAGGTCCTTTACATCATAGCCTGCTCCTTTGAGAAGGATGGCCACGATATTCTTGCCTATATCGTGGATATCGCCTTTGACCGTGACTATGGCAAATCTCCCCCTGGTGGGGACGGACGATGCCTCGAGATAAGGCTTTAACAAATCCATCGCTGCGCCGACTGCCTCGGCAGATGCCAGCATATCAGGTATAAAGTACTCTTTGGCGGCGAATTTCTCCCCCACCACTTCCATGCCGGATGTGAGGCCCTCCGTGATTATCTTTTGCGCCGGGATACTGGCGTCAATTGCCTGCTGGGTCAACTCCAGCACGCCGGGACCGGTAAGATCCTCCTCAATCCCCTCGTCTTCCTGTGTTTTTCTTCCCTGGATGACATTTTTGTTCAGCGCAGCGATGATATCTTCGCTCATATTACCTCCTGTTCAGGTGTTTGTTTCATCAAGAATCAGATTGCTGGAGGCGTAAGCCGCCAGAATTATTAACGTTCATATAGATTGAGTCGTGGCAACAGGCCCGGAATCTCCTCGAATACCCGTCTGGAAGTCGCTTCATCGATGTGATCAACAGGTTTTTCCAGTAATTCATTCATTCTGTCGCATGCCATCTCAAATACTCGGTCGGTGCCGTCATCGCTTTCGAACGGGTATGGCGGAGAGAGGCGGCCGCTTCGCATCACCTTGCGTATGTAGCTGATATACAGTTTCTGTTGCGTGCCCATCACAGTTCTTATCTGCCCCAACACCTCAGAGAACTCTTCGGCGTTTATCTCCGGTTTCCTCAGGAAAAACTTTATCATCTGGAAGTGGGCGTCGTCCAGTACGGCCTGGGGCAGGCAAAAAACCGAGTTGCAATCGAGCAGGCCGTATACGCAGTGGAGATATTGCGGGCCACTGAGGGTAACCAGGATGTCGGAGAACAGCCGCTCAACCGACGACTGCTGGCCCGGCACCTTGGGATCACAGACTCCCGCTGTGGAATAGTTGGGGATATTATAGAAACGGGCCATCTGTACACAGTCGATATTGTACTGGCTGGTTTCGACGCAGCCGTATGAATCGGAGAGGGTATCCATGCGAGCCCTGACGGGTACGCTTCCATATATTACGGGTGTCCCCGGATTTACAAGCTGTCCGAGGGTTATGCCGGCCAGAACCTCGGCGTTTATCTGGGCCATTATCCCCGCCTCCTTGATGGGGGCGGTACTGCCGGCCTGGGGGGCGGAGGAAACCACCACGGGCAAACCTCTCCTGCATATCTCAAGATAGGTGTCGGTCGTATCCTCAACAAATTGCAGCGGGCTTTTCACCAGGCATGTGATCAGAGAGATAATGGGGTTTTCCCTCAGGGAGTCTTCCCCGCCGGCGATTATCCGGGCCATATTCAATACGTTATCAAGCTGATCCAGACTGGTAAGTCCCGCCATCACGTGCTTGGTAGTGTTATTAAGTGAGGCAAAGATTTTGTTGACATCCTTGTTCTGCTCGGTGATATCCGGATCCTGGATATTAACAGTTCGTATAAATCCGTCAACCGTCTCAAGGTGTTCACAAACGTGCGCGGCGTTGCACAGATCCGATAACGTCCCGCGACGGGGAACGAATTCCGGTACCCTTATTTCCCTGCCGGGGTCCGATTTCTTAACATAGGTTTCAAAGTTTACATCAAGCCATATATTGGTCTCGGAACCGGTGATGAAGTATACTCTGGGTTCATCTCCGCGCATCACCAGGGCGTTTTCCGGATTCCTGGCTCCCAGCCGTACCGTTTCAGGAGCACTTTCCAGTGCGCGGGAAACCAGCTTCTCCGGAATCCTGATGTGCCAGCAACGGTGATCGCTATCAGCGACTTCGGTCACGTCCGCCTGATTGTCGCGAAAAATATCGGCCGCGCTGGAGTTATAACATAACAGGCCCGGCTCCTGTAAGATTTCCATCGACGCGCTGTGAATCTGTTCGATCTGTTCCCGGCTTATCCTTTCCAGTGGTTTCTCGATCAAAATTCCCTCTCGGGCCATTCTATCTCTCCTCTTCCGCCTGGTTCAATGTAACCATGGTTATGAATATTTCGGATCAACACCGTTTATCCGGGATTTGTTATGGTTGCTATTATACCTGCTCAATCGATTATGCCTGGTATCTCTTCCAGTACGCGCCAGCGAACTTCCTCCGGAAGATGGTGATCAGCTCCGGCAAGTATATCTTCAGCTATCACTTTTGCCCGTCTGGCCGTATCCAGGCCGCCACCCTCCAACCATGTTTTCATATGATCCCGATCGCTCAGCATTGGGATGTAATGTTCGGAACGCATGTGCTTGCGAGTGTGCTTTGAAGTGACGAAGTTGCCCCCAGGGCCCGCCTTTTTGATATGCTCGAAAGCCAGAGTTTCATCATTTACGGTAATTCCCTCCACTGCCCGCATTGCCATACCGATTATCTCGTTATCCATGACATACTTCTCGAAGCTCGCACTCATGGCAAAGTCAAGCAGGCCGGCAGCGTCATGAATGTAGTTTGCTCCACTGAGAGCGCATAACAAAGTTGTGAGGGCTGATTCGTAGCCGCACTGAGCGTCTACTATCTTGGAATCCGACATTCCGGCGGTAGCGTAGAAGGGCAGCCGGTAGAACTGGGCCATCTGGGCACTGGCCGCGTTTGACATGCCCATCTCTATGGTGCCAATAAGATACTTGAAATCGCGGAAGTCGTTTGTCGAGGCAACCGAGCCGAATATGGCCGGAGTACCCGGGTTGACAAGCTGGGTGAGGCAAACCTCGGCCAGTGAATCAACTGTCTGAATTAGAACGTTGCCCGCGATGGTAACCGGCGAAGTGGAGCCGCAAAGGGGCTCAGAGGGGAGTGCCACCGGAATACCGGAACCGGCAACGTTAACGATCATATCCCCGTATTTCTCATCAATGGTCATGGGACTGATCGCGCAGAGGATGATGGATATCATCGGTTCCTGACGCAGCTTCTCCTCGGAACCGGCGATTATCCGGGCCATATTGATTATATTCTCAATGCCTTCATGTGTGTAGACCCCGCCCATAATGTGCTTGGAGGTGTTATCCAGTCCGGCGAAAAAGCGGTTGACATCGACTACTTCCGGGGAGAGATCTGTCGGATAGGTGGGCAAAAGAAAGAAATGGATGTTATCCAGTCCGTCGACCAGTTTGGCCAGGTCCTTGAGGTCCTGGAGTGTTGCTTTTCGTCGATCGCCGGTTACTCCATCTATGATATTCAGGGCTGTTCCACCTGTTCCGGCATATACCCTGGTCCCTCCCAGACTCAAGTTATGTTCCGGGTCGCGGCCGTGGAGAACGACTTCTGACGGAGCCCTGGAGACGAGTTCCCTGACCATTTCTCGAGACATCTTGACGATACCATCATCAACCGTCGCTCCACCTTTTTTAAAATGTTCAAGAGCTCTTTCGGAGTTTACTTTTAATCCCACCTCCTCGAAAACCCGCATTACGGTATCATCTATTCTGGTGATGTCTTCCTCAGTCAGTGGTTTATAGCTGCCGCCTTCGAGGCCTTTTCGAACCATGATAATCTGTTTCTACCTCCTCCACAGACAGGTCTTTTTAGCGCAGGTTCTGCAGGGATTGAAAGTGGCTATTCCCCGCTCGGATGGGCCTATACCTATTATACCTGAGACGGACTTCTCCGGTGTCATGAGACAGTCTTCGCTCAACTTTATTCCGGGGTTGTTCCCTTCAAGTGCCTGGAACACCAGTTCCTGCTGCTTGATATCCCAGTCACAATATCCGGGGCTGTAACGTTTGCTGATGGCCATACCCCGGATGTTGGCCATTTCGCCGATAATGCCTTGTACGAAATCAGCGGCCTTCTCCGTCATGGTGGAGCCGATGATGTCAAGTACGAACGCCTCCAGTATCAGTTCCTTTTCCCCCAGCCGGGCGGCCATCTCCTCAAGTCCGCCTCCGATGGTGAGGGCGAATACGGCAACACTGGTACAGCGTGTGAGAACGTGGCTTATAACACTGCTCTGGAAGGCGATGGAACTGTTGACCGAGATTCGGGGGGGGTCAACGGATTTGATATCAATGATGTTGTACGCATAGGAGGGTTCGATGAGCTGTTTGGCGGTGGTTATATATTCATCTACGATGGAGGCCACTCTGGCCGACGGCTCCACGTCAGGCGAGTAACCTATGCGGGTGTATATCTCATCCTTTGTAACACCAAGGTAGGCTTCGATATCAATAGGGTTTCCAGCGATTTCCAACCCTCACCTCCGGTTTAACCATACCTTCCTTTTCGCGGCATCTCGTATGTCGAGAATGATTGGAAGGTTGGTCAAACTGCGTAGAAAATGAGAAAAGTGATTACGGATCAAACTTCAACTACCAGAATATGAAATTATAACACGGGACTAAAGTGCTGTCCATAGCGGGTTGAAGTCCAAAAACAGCGTTTCAAACTCAATGCGTCAGCCTCTGTTTCAATAAATACCTCACGGTCAGCCGTCATCATGATTTGTGAACCCTCTACTCTTCTGCCAAATAAATGTGTTCTCAAGGTGCCCTCTTCAGCGGGGCAGAAACGACGTGTGAGAGAAGACGAACACGCATCCGAAACAATCACTGATCCTGCCCTGAAGAACGTTAAACAGCCGGTTAAAAGTGCAAACAGTGTTCCGAATCGCGCCGGGGTTGATCAAAGCATGCTTCTTAAAATAGCGAGCGACGCAAGCCGCTGAGAAGTCGGGCAAAGACTGTGTCAAATTGAAAAATAGGAGAGGCCTGATTATAATGGACTTCGGGCTTGGAGATGGAAGTTATGGAGGGAATAATAGAGAGGCTTGAGTGGCTGGAGAAGCGCTATGAGGAGATCAACGGCCTCATGGCGAAGGACGATATTATCTCGGATCCTGAGCAGTTGCAGAAGCTGGCCCAGGAGCAGTCATCCATCAGGGATACCGTACTGCGATATCGACAGTATAAAGACGTTACCAGGAGCCTGACGGGCGGACCGCCTCTTCCATCTCCGACCGGAGCTCGCCGTCGCCCGCCACTGCAAAGCGGGCCTCGGGCACCCGAGCCGACACCATCTCCGCCATCTTT
>JAWOBX010000014.1:0-22575 GCA_046484125.1 Dehalococcoidia bacterium
AGAGCGTTTGACTGGCAGTCAAAAGGCCGGGGGTTCGAGTCCCCCCAGCTCCATAGTTATGGTAAGTCCATTTGGTTTTTTTCCTGAAAGCAATTTAAATGAAGGAGGGAGTAAACATGAAGAAGGCCCTACCACTGCTGGTTATCTTAACACTGCTCTTAGCGGTGGCTGCCTGCGGGGGTAACGGTTCAACGGAGGAACCTACCCCAACCGCCACCATGAGCCCGGAGCCCACCGAGAGCCCCACCGAGGAGCCTACGTCTACACCAACCCCTGAGCCCACCGAGAGTCCCACTGCCAGTCCCACCCCGACTGTCACCCCGGATTCAGATGCCATTGAAGCTGTACTCGCTGATGTAATGCCAAACCTGGTAGTGGCATTCGCTGAAGCAGATGGGGAATGGTTATCATACGCCAAGCCGGATATACCGAAACTCAACAACCTGACGAAAGGCAGGGCTTATTATTTCTACGCCATTGAAAGCGTCATTGTTACCGATTCTTTTGCCCTGAATGACGGATGGAATCCGATGCGGGGCTGGACAGAAAGCACATCATCAGTTTCAGAAGCCATGGGTGATTACCAGGATAGTGTAATAGTAGTTGTTGGATGGAATGATACCACCCAGGGATGGACACTGTATCAAAGTCCGGCACTGGGTAACCTTACGGAGATTGAGGTGGGCCAAACGTACTACACCTTTGAAGCTAAGGCAGGTGATCCGGTCTCAGCTACCTGGAACACCAAAGTCAGATAGAAAGTCTCCTGGTTACCTTTAAATGGAAATCCTTGTCTTCGCCGCCCTGATCATCTGGGCGGCGATTTTATTAGGATCAAGAATTATTATGAGGCGACAACAAAAGGCGCCCTGAGGCAATATTTGTTCAGGCGTTCCTTTTTAACAAACTGAACAGGTCATCAACATGGCCTGTGCTCTCTTTCCTCGGTTTGAAAGCCCAGATCCCTCAACTTACTTGAGACACCGCTGGCGTTTTCAGTATCCAGATGAATGATTAAATCACGGCTGGCGGCACCTGGAAACGCGATTGTATGGAGTGCCTTTATACCGAGGCTCTCGGCCTTTATCACATCCATAACCTTAACTATCTGGTCTGGAGTATCGGCACCATACACGATAATACGCTTGCCCCCCTCATTTACACCGAGCAACGGATTAAGTATCTTGTAAAAGAAATCGTTTGTGGTAATAATCCCAACTACCAGGTTATCTTCTACCACCGGTAGAGCACCGACGCCTCTTTCCTGTGCCGTGGCCACTGCACACTCCACGGTTATATCCGGGGTGGCCGTAACAGGATTTTTCCTCATAATATCTTTAACCTTCATTTTTGCAGTGAGATAGTTTATTTCCCAAACGCTGAGAGAGGTGGCCTCGGTCGGCGCAGCCCGGCGCGTCATATTCTTGGTTACCACACCCACCAGCTTGCCCTTATCGACTACTGGCAGTCGCCTTATGTTGTGAGTCTCCATAATCTTTCTTGCATCCAGCACCGGAGTGTTACTCGGTACAGTGACCACATTTGTTGTCATTACATCGCGTACCAGCATGCCTTCCTCCTTGTTCCTCTTTCAGACTTTATAGATACCATTGACTCTTGATTCGATACTCACGCCACCATTTGTCATATACAACTGATTAATAGCACCCTGCAATTAATTGTACTACGGATTCCCCGCTTTTGTCAGCTATTGATCCTTTACCTTTTTGTACTTTCCCTGACGGAACCGTACAAATGTTCCTCATCGTATTGGTGTGGCCAGATTACTTCCCCTGCAATTAATCTGGTTCCCGGAGGGCACAGCCATATAGCCCATGATTATCAGTTAATCCCCAATACCCCGACGAGATATACGACCTTATGTAAACAGGCAACTAATCGACCTCAATTTATCAAGAAAAGCCCCGATCTATTCCCACAATCCCCAAGTCCTGAGAGAATGTGAATTGGAGGGTATTGCCGGGACTTCGACGTGACAATTTTTTCATATATTTCAAAGGTTAGTTTTTCAGTATTGCAGTTCCATCAAAGGGATATTATAATATGCGGAGGTTAGATAACACCTTTTATAATAATTGGAGTCGACCTTTATGGAATTTAAAAGAATCCTTGTCGCTGTGAACGGGTCAAAAATGGACGGGGATATTGTCCAACTTGCCAGTAATCTGGCAAAAAAACATAAGGGGAAAGTCTTCGTCACATACGTTATACAGCTTGAACGAACACTGCCTCTCGATGCCGAGGTTGATTCCGCCGTTAACGTAGCAGAGCAGACTCTGGATTCGGCGGAACGTTGCGCGGCGGAATGTGATTACGAAGTAAACACGGATCTACTCCAGGCACGAGCAGTTGGCCCGGCTCTGGTTAATGAGGCCATAGAACGTGGGGTTGACCTTATCTTGATGGGCATGAGTTACAAGACCAAATTCGGAGAGTTCAGTCTTGGCCACATAGTTCCCCATGTTTTAAAAAATGCTCCGTGCCACGTGATGCTGCTCAGGGAGCCATCAGATTAGCGGACATCAAATATTACTGATTATCGGAGATAGATATGAAAGCTATCATTATGGGTTGCGGCCGCGTTGGAGCCAGACTGGCGGGAATGCTGGATTCTGAAGGGCATGATGTAACAATCCTTGACATAGACGCATACAGCTTCAGAAGGATACCTTCCAGCTTCAGTGGCGATGCCCTTATCGGCAGTGGGGTTGATGAAGATGCTCTCATCAAGGCAGGCATTCGGAACGCAGATCTTTTCGTAGCAGTGACCCAGGGAGACAATCGGAATGTCATGGCGGCCCAAATTGCCAAATATGTTTTCGAGGTACCTAAAGTGGTCTGTCGAATATACGACCCCATCAGGCAGGAGATGTATCAGGAACTTGGCATACAAACTATAAGTCCCACAAAGTTAGGTGCGGACTCTCTGCGCAGGGTGATAGGAGGTTGATATGTATATCATAATCGCCGGTGGAGGAGAGGTTGGCTATTACCTGGCGCGTATACTGCTTGCGGAAGGACATGAAATACTGGTCATAGAAAAAGACTGGAGGAAGTGCGAGCTTATCTCCGAGGATATGGGGGATGTAGTGTTGCGTGGGGACTCATGCGAAGCAAGAACACTGGAGGAGGTGGGAACAGGAAGAGCAGACATGCTCATCGCAGTCACCGGTGATGATGAAGACAATCTGGTGGCCTGCCAGGTTGCCAAACATAAGTTCAATGTTCCGAGAACCATCGCGCGTATTAAGAACCCCAGGCGCAAGTTTCTTTTCGAAAAACTGGGTATAGATCTTACCGTTTCAAGCACCGAACTCATTCTTGCCAACATTGAGCAAGAGCTTCCATCTCATCCCCTGGTCCCGGTTCTTAAATTAAGAGGAGGGGGACTGGAGATTGTCGAGGTAAAGGTTTCTCCCGACTCTAAAATGGTGGGTAAGAAACTGAGCGATTTTCACATGTCGCCGAACAGCCTCGTATGCCTGATAGTAGGAAAGGAAAAAGGGCCTCATATACCTACCAAAGATACCATCCTCGAGGCCGAAGATGAAATAATAGCAGTCACCGAATCAGGCACCGAGGAGAAGTTACGTCAAGTGCTGAGCGGGCTATAAATCCCGTCTGAGGGCACTTTCCCGGAAATAAATTCCCACCCCACACCGCATCGGTTCGCCCTGGGACCAGCTCGATTGCAGGTGAAATAATGCGTCGACAGCAGTGAACTGAGGAACATTTGTACAGCTCCGTCAGGGACGGTACAATAGCTCCAGGAGGATAATCTTTGATAGCGCCAAGAGTTGGATTTCAAGGTGAAACAGGCTCATTCAGTGAAGACGCAGTCCTGAAGTTATTCAAAGAGGTCGAGCCGGTACCCTTCCAGTACTTCTCCAGTGTATTCCATGCCGTATCAAATGGTGATGTCGATCACGGTGTTGTTCCGGTCGAAAACTCTCAGGCAGGGAGTATCAACGATACATACGATCTTCTGCTCCAATATGATTTGAACATTATCGGTGAGGTACACCTCCGAATAAAACACTGCCTGCTCGCCCTGCCGGGAGAAAAAATCGAGACCTTGAGTACAATATACTCACATCCCCAGGCACTGGCTCAATGCGAGCAATTTCTCAGCAGGCTCAATGCCAGGATAATTTCGACTTATGATACCGCAGGAAGCGCCAAAATGATCAGGGAAGAAAATCTGCGCCACTCAGCCGCCATAGCCAGTAAGAGAGTGGCCGAGATATATGGAATGGAGCTGCTGGCGGAGGGAATCGAAACGAATCCACGGAATTTCACCCGGTTTTTTGCCATATCTCTAAAGAAAACCGAATATACCGTGAATAGTAAAACGTCTCTCGTATTTCGTACGGACAACTCCCCCGGCTCCCTGTATCAGAGCCTGGGAGCATTCGCAAACAGAAATATTAACTTGAGCAAACTGGAATCAAGACCAGCCAAAGACACTCCATGGGAATATGTGTTCTATGTGGATTTCGAGGGGCATGCGCGTGACACACGCTGTACAGAGGCATTGAAAGAGCTTGAGAGCAATTGCAGCTTCGTCAAGCTTCTGGGTTCATATCCGAAATCAGAAGATATGGAATCCTGAATACGCTTCTCCCCGCCTGATTTGCTTCATAAATCAACTTACTCCCTTTTACTCATCCTCCTCTTTCTCAAAACCGGCTTGATATTCGGCCTCTTTACGAGCCGCGGTTGCTTTCCCTTCTTCGATAGCTTCCCTGATATTCTCCCGACCCCGAGCTATCAAATCCCTCATTTTGCCACCAACGGTATCCTTCTCGCTTTTCTGCGATAGGAACAAACCCGCTATGGCTCCCAGAGCAGTTCCAATTATCAGGCCGCTGAAAAAGCCAGATCCCCGCCTATTCTGCCCCATCTTTTTCTCCCCCTCTTTTCGACGCTCCAGACATTCCTTCCATTCCTCTACGTATTCCCGAAACGAAACCATGAAACCTGGCAATTGGCTGAATGACGTTATCGTGCAAGACAGACGAAGTGCGCCTGATGTTATCAACCGTGTTTTTCGTTGAATCAAGTATAGCCGAAACCTTCCGATACAGAATAACTATGAGAGCAAGGACTATCAACGTTACGATAACGCCAACGCCACCATATACAACTATAACCCAATCCCTGACAACATCTATCTCCATACGGAAGCTCCTCCTTTTGTGGTTATAATAACATGGCCTCAATACCAGAGCAAACTGTTACCTCATCATATAGAGGAAATCATACCATTTATCCTTCCAGCAACAGCAATGTTTTCCCTACCTCGCCTTCTATTAATATGAGGAAAAACAGTAAGAGTGAAACTCACAGCCCGGTCGGTTCCAGTCGAATAACCACCGCAGCTTCGATCCAGGTAAGATCGGCATGAATAAAGAAGGTACTCCTGGATCACAGTTCCTTTAAGTATTGAACCGCCTGCTGGAGCCAGGCATCATCTTCCCCATCAGGTTGCGCCTCGACTCTCACATCCGGTATTATACCTTTCTGTTCGATCTGCCTGCCGTCCGGGGTATACCAGTAGGCAAATGTTACATACAATGATCCACCGTTGTTCAAGTCATGAACCAGATTCATTTTACCCTTGCCATAGGTAGTAGTTCCTATCACAACCGCCCTGTCATGAGCCTGTAGACTTCCGGCCACGACTTCACTGGCACTCGCGGTATAATCGTTCACTAACACTGTCAATGGTATCTCCAGAGCGATGCCGCCCTTTTCTACCATCCATTCATCCTTTTTGCCTTTGTTATCCAATGAATATACCACTACACCGTCGCCGACAAACTCACTCACCACACTTACCGCGGCACTTACCAGTCCCCCGGGATTGTTTCTCACGTCAAGGACTATCCCGTCTATTTCCTGTTCATTCACTTCCTGAAGCGCTTCCCTGAATTCAGAAGCTGTTCGACCGCTGAAATTGGTGATGGTGATGTGAGCTATACTCTCATTAACCAATTCCCATTTAACACTAGGAATCTCTATTTTGGCTCTCGTTATCTCGATCTCAACCGGAGAGCTTTCCCCTTCATGGAGAATCAGGAGAGTTACGGCGGTTCCCGCTTCTCCCCTGATCTTCAGTGTGGCTTCTATTAACCCCATCCCGGCAGTCGACTCCCCGTCGACCTCCATTATAATATCGCCAGGCCTTACTCCTGCTTTGTCAGCCGGCGAGTCAGCTATCGGCGCCACTACTGTCAGCTCGTCATCTTTCTTAGTGACCGTTACTCCAATGCCACTGAAGTCACCCTCCAGTTCACTCGAGGAAATCTGAGTCTGCTCTTTACCGAGGTAATAGGTGTACGGATCGCCAAGGGACTCAACCATGCCCTTTACGGCTGCCTCAGCGAGCTTCATATCGTCCAGTTCATCGAGCTCCACATAATCATCATGAATAATCTTCCACACCTGTTCCACGAGCCCAAGTTCTTCAGGGCTACTATCAACTTGCACTACGTCACATGCTTGAAAAAGCACCGCCAGTATCATCAGAAGTAAAATTGAAAACCGAATCTTCTTCGCCATGGCAATCGGAACCTTCCTTTCAGCGTAATCTAATGTACTGTCCCTGACACTTTTGTATAAATGTTTCGCAATGTTCTTTTTAACTCATTGCTTCACTGGAAGGGTTTGTTACTAGGTGAGCGAACCCGGAACGCGGGTTCGCTCACCTAGTAACAACACAGGGTGGCGGGGCGGGAAATGTAGTAAGTTATATAAGTAATATTATCAGATAATCTAAAGTCCGGTTATTTACGGGACGTTATACTAGAGTATCGTATCACCGATTACCTGTCTTGACAATACTCATCCGGGAATCTATCCTAGAAGTGCTGCCGAATTTTTCAGGGTAAGTAAGAACTTTCTTCTTAACACCTTTTCGGGTCAGCGCGGATAACCCGGCAACGCGGTTTAGTTTAAGCCTCCCTGAAGTACACTGTATTTTAGGGAGTTTATTTTGGAGGGACCATATGCAGAGTTATTCAACAGAAAACATACGCAACGTGATCTTGCTGTCTCACACGGGAGCCGGGAAGACGCAACTCACTGAAGCCATGTTGTACAACGCCAGAATCATTACACGCCTCGGACTGGTCGAAGACGGTAACACAGTTAGCGATTTCGAACAAGAGGAGATCAAGCGCACAAGCAGTACCAGCACCTCGCTGGCCCCTCTAGAGTGGCAAAAATCCAAAATAAATGTGATCGACACGCCGGGATACTTTGATTTCGTCGGCGAGGTCAAATGCGCCCTCAGAGCCGCGGATGGAGCGGTCATCGTCATCTGCGCTGCATCCGGAATAGAGGTTGGAACCGAATTCGCGTGGAAATACGCTGATGAATCAGATCTCCCCCGCATTATATTCATCAACAAAATAGAGAGAGAGAACGCGGATTTCTTTAAGGTGCTGGCGGAAATCGAGGAGCGATTCGGCCGCAAGTGTGCGCCCATCCAGATCCCCATCGGAGAGCAGGATGATTTCAAAGGAGTATTTGACCTCATCACAAATGAACCTGTCGAAGGAGCTGACGTGACGGGCCTGGCACAGGATGAAATCGAGTCTCTTCGCGACAAACTGATAGAGGGAATCGCGGAATGCGATGATGACCTGGCTACCAAATACCTTGAGGGCGAAGATATTACCGAGAATGAAATAAGGAATGCTCTACGAGCCGGCACCAAAGACAATTCAATCGTGCCTGTCCTCGTGGGCACAGCAATGGCTAACAAGAACATCTCTTCCCTGTTGAATGCCATCTGTGAATATCTTCCCTCACCGTTGGACAGGGGTAAAATTGAAGCAGAAACTGAAAATGGTGATGTGGAATCGCTTGAACCGAACGAAAAAGCCCCAACAGCCGCTCTTGTCTTTAAAACAACCACTGACCCATATGTGGGGAAAATGAATTATCTCAGGGTATTCAGTGGGAGCATTGAGAGCAACTCAACCGCGTTCAATACCACTAAGGGCAAGGCCGAGAAAATAGGACAGTTATTTATGGTCAGAGGTAAAAACCAGGAATCTGTCGATCGCATAATTGCCGGTGACATAGGTGCCGTAACCAAGCTCGCGGAGACCAGCACCGGCGATACCCTTTCAAAGCAAGAGCACCCATTATTACTGAAGCCAATCGATTTCCCTGTACCTGCCCTTAGTTTCTCCATAAATCCCAAGACAAAGGCAGACGTTGATAAACTGGGGACGGTACTGGCAAAGTTAAGGGAGGAAGATCCCTCTCTGATTATTCAAAGGGATGCTACAACGGGTGAGACAATTCTATCCGGTTATGGTGAGGCCCAACTTGATGTAATCGCCGAGAAGATGAAACGGAAGTTCAGCCTGGATGCTGAACTATCCACTCCCAAAATACCTTATAAAGAAACGATCACCGCTCCCGCCAAAGCGGAATACAAGCATAAAAAGCAAACAGGTGGACACGGCCAATACGGCCATGTGTTCCTTGAAGTGCAACCCCAGGAACGTGGACACGGGTACGAATTCGCTCAGACCATTGTGGGCGGCGCCATACCGAAAAACTACATCCCCGCCGTGGAGAAGGGCGTTGTAGAGGCTATAGGCGAAGGCTATCTCGCCGGCTATCCGATTGTCGATCTCAAGGTCACACTCTATGATGGCAGCTACCATGATGTTGACTCCTCGGATATGGCTTTTAAGATAGCAGGCCTGCACGGCCTGAAAAAGGCGGTATCTCAGGCTCAACCCACGCTCCTCGAACCTATTATGAACGTCAGGATAACGGTTCCGGATTCATTGACAGGTGATGTAATGGGGGATTTAAACGGAAGGCGCGCGCGGATTTCCGGTATGAATCCCGAGAACGGTGTAACCACGATTGAAGCACAGGTCCCTCTTTCCGAGATGCAGCGTTATAGCACAGACCTTAGATCGATGGCTCAGGGCCGCGGCAGCTACACTATTGAATTCAGTCATTATGAGGAAGTACCACCTCATATCACCCAGAAGGTTACTGAGGAAGCCGCAAAAGAAAAGGAAAAATAACAGGAGATTTTCTCTGGATGAAGTCACTACCAGTGAAAACCAGTGAAATATCCCGGGAGGTATACCTATGGAAACAATCCAGGAAGTGGAAAACAGGACAAGAACAGGGAAGAAAGTAAAGGCGTTAAGGCGGGCAGGAATAACCCCGGCCAATGTATTCGGCCCAGGGATCGAATCCCATTCCATTCAAGCCAGTACAGCGGACCTGGAGAAAACCGTGGCTCAGGCGGGTGCAACACACCTGATCACGTTGAAAAATCCGTCTGATGGAGACCGTAAGGTGCTGATCAAGGGAGCTCAGAGAGACCCCCTTACAGGCGATCTACTGCATGTCGACTTCTACCAGGTGAGACTTGAAGATAAGGTCAAAGTAACGGTGCCAATAGTATTCGAGGGAGATTCTCCCGCAGCCAAACGTAAGGATCTGGTTCTGCTGGAGAATCTGTCTTCGGTAGACGTAGAGTGTTTACCCACTGACATACCGGATAAGATTGTTATCGATCTCAGCCATCTGGAAGAAGCGGGAGACCATATAATCGTCAGTGAAATCGTTGTCGGTGATAAGGTCAATATGCTGACCCACCCGGACGAAATGGTGGCCCGGGTCACCCATGCCAAGACAGCGGAGGAGATTGAGGAGATCGAGGAGGGCGTCATGCCTGAGGAAGAGGCTGAGGCGGAAGAGGCCGAGGAGGCTGAGGAGGAATCTGCCTCTGAGTAGTAATGGTTCACATGAAGAGGGTATCGACCTGCATTTACCCAGAGTTATGCGGTTAAAACATTTTACTTATCTTTAAAGCCGGGACATTAGTTACGAATATGAATTTCTCGAAATGCTGTTTCCCGGCGCAAATCAGGACTTGGAAATAGCACTCATTACTGTTATAATGATTTGCTGGAAAAACCTTTAAGCCGGTCCGGAGAGACCGGCAAGGGAGAGCAGTGATCGACTGTCTGTATGATATTGGTTTGAACAACCGCAAAGCGCTGGCGAAAATCCCTCTTGTCACTACTGGGGCAAGGGGGATTTTTTTTGTCAATCTCGCCGTTAAGGAGGGGAATGGATACTGTTAAAATAATTCCCTGTCTCGACATGAAAGAGGGCCGTGTGGTCAAAGGTGTGCATTTTATTGACCTGAAAGACGCGGCTGATCCGGTGGAGGCGGCAAGGGCATATTCTGACGGGGGAGCCGATGAAATAGCCTTTTTGGACATCACCGCCACCGTGGATGGCCGCCGCACTATGTTTGAAGTGCTGGAAAGTGTTGCCGCCGTCGTTAAGGTTCCGCTCACTGTCGGAGGCGGAATCAAGTCGATTGAGGATATAAACCTGGCCATCAACTCAGGCGCTAGCCATGTTTCCATTTCCTCCGCCGCTTACAGGGACCCTTATATGGTCGCCGAAGCCGTCAAACGTTTCGGTTCAGAGCGAATTGTGATAGCCATTGACGCGGACCTTAATGAGGCTATGCCATCCCGGCGCGAGGTTTATATTGACGGCGGGCGCGCCGCAACCGGCAAGGACGCTGTGGAATTCGCCGAAGAGATGTCCAGGCTGGGAGCCGGCCAGATTCTACCTACCAGCAAGGCTACCGACGGCACGAAATCCGGATTCGACCTTCACCTTACACGCTCAATCGCTGATACGACGGGATTGCCCGTTATCGCAAGCGGAGGGGCGGGCACTCTGGAACACTTCTACGAAGCCGTAGCCGAAGGGCACGCCAGTCGCGTTCTCGGCGCATCGGTATTCCACTTCGGGATACTCACCATCCAGCAGGTCAAGGAATATTTGAAATCACGTGGTATTGCAGTCAACCTTTAGTTCCGGGCCCGGAAAACGGTAATTAAAAAAGGGGGAATATTGAATGCCAAGACGAGATGATATCAGCAAGGTGATGATCATCGGCTCAGGACCGATAGTGATCGGGCAGGCCTGCGAGTTCGATTACTCCGGAACGCAGGCATGTAAAGCCCTGCGCTCGCTGGGGTATGAGATCGTCCTGGTTAATTCAAATCCCGCGACAATTATGACCGACCCCGGGATGGCTGATGTTACCTATATCGAGCCCCTGAACCTAGAGACGATGACACGCATCATCGAAAAAGAACGCCCGGACGCCCTTCTGCCCAATCTTGGGGGGCAATCGGGACTCAACCTGAGTTCTGAGCTTGCCAGGGCCGGGGTACTTGATGAGTACGGGGTCAGGATGATAGGCATCGAAGCCGACGCCATAGAGCGCGGTGAGAACAGAACCTCGTTCAAGAACACGATGGAGAGCCTCGATATAGAAATGCCGCAGAGCACCTCCGTCTATTCAGTAGAGGACGCGGAGCGCATAGCGGCCGAACTTGGCTACCCGGTAGTAGTCCGTCCGGCCTATACCATGGGGGGAACCGGCGGTGGACTCGTTTACAATGTCGAGGAGCTGCGCACCATAGCCAGCCGGGGAATCGCTGCCAGTCTCATCGGACAGGTTCTTATCGAGGAATCCGTTCTCGGATGGGAGGAACTGGAACTGGAGGTAGTGCGAGATTCCAAAAACCATATGATCACCGTCTGCTTCATCGAGAACGTGGATGCCATGGGGGTACATACCGGCGATTCATATTGCACAGCTCCGATGATGACCATAGACCCTGAACTGCAGAAGCGCCTCCAGGAATATTCGTACAGGATAGTAGAGGCGATCAGGGTTATTGGGGGTACCAATATCCAGTTTGCTCATGACCCGAAAACTGGCCGTGTTGTAGTGATAGAGATCAATCCACGCACGTCCCGCTCCTCAGCGCTCGCGTCCAAAGCCACGGGATTTCCCATCGCGCTGATATCCTCCAAACTTGCCAGCGGGCTGACCCTCGATGAAATTCCTTACTGGCGTGATGGAACGCTGGATAAATACACGCCCAGCGGGGATTATGTTGTGGTGAAATTCGCAAGGTGGGCTTTCGAGAAATTCAAGGACGCGGAGGATAAGCTCGGCACCCAAATGAAGGCAGTGGGCGAAGTGATGAGTATAGGGAAGACTTACAAGGAAGCCCTCCAGAAGGCAATACGTTCGCTGGAAAAAGGCCGATATGGCCTAGGGTTCGCCAAGGACTTCAACAGCAGGTCCCTAGAGGAACTGACGGAAATGCTCAACGAGCCGTCGAGTGAGCGCCAGTTTATCATGTATGAAGCGCTGCGAAAGGGAGCCCAAATCGAGGAACTGTACGAGAAGACGTATATAAAGCCGTGGTTCATAAGTCAGATGAAGGAACTGGTGGAGCTGGAGGAGGAAATCCTGAAATACGCGGGCGAAAGCCTGCCGGATGAACTGCTGGTTCGTGCCAAGAAGGACGGGTTCGCCGATGGTTACCTTTCCCGCCTGCTGAGTGTGCCGGAAAAAGAAATACGCCACAGGCGTACCTCGATAGGCATGGTGGAGGGATGGGAACCGATACCGGTGAGCGGGGTAGAAAACGCGGCATATTACTACTCCACCTACAACGCGCCAGACCAGACCACGGCCAGCAGCAACAGAAAAATCATGGTACTTGGCGGCGGTCCCAACCGTATAGGTCAGGGAATAGAGTTCGATTACTGCTGTGTTCACGCGGCCTTCGCCTTGAGAGATGCCGGCTATGAAACCATCATGGTCAACTGCAATCCGGAGACAGTCTCGACCGACTATGACACCTCGGATAAGCTTTACTTTGAGCCTCTGACGGTCGAAGACGTTCTGAGTATCTACGAAAAAGAGAGGCCCGATGGCATCGTCGTACAATTCGGTGGGCAGACACCACTCAACATCGCCAACCAGTTGGCCGAGGAGGGAGTGGAAATCCTTGGTACTTCCCCGGACATCATAGACCTTGCTGAGGACAGAGACCGGTTCCGGGAGAAGATGGATAAGCTGGGCATACCTATGTCGGAATCCGGGATGGCCAGCAATTTTCAGCAGGCCACTTCCATAGCCGCGCAAATCGGGTATCCGTTGATGGTGCGTCCCTCATACGTGCTGGGGGGACGTGGCATGGAGATTGTCTACGATGAGGAAATGCTGGAAGAATACCTGTCAGCGGCCGTGGGAGTAACCCCTGACCGGCCAATCCTGATAGACAAATTCCTCGAGCATGCGATAGAAGCCGAGGCTGACGCCATAGCTGACGGCACCGACGCGTTCGTGCCCGCCATAATGCAGCATATCGAGCTGGCGGGAGTGCACTCCGGTGACTCGGCGTGCGTAATCCCACCGGTGAGCATACCGGAGAAACACCTCCAGACCATTTATGAATACACCAGGAAAATCGCCTGCGAACTCGACGTAATAGGACTGATGAACATACAGTACGCCATATGTAACGATCAAGTCTATGTGCTGGAGGCAAACCCGCGGGCTTCACGAACGGTGCCAATAGTATCAAAGGTATGCGGCCTATCCATGGCTCGAATCGCCATGCAGATAATGCTCGGCAAGAAGCTATCCGAGCTTAATTTAGGCATACAGAAGATTGCTCATTTCGGCGTCAAGCAGGCGGTATTCCCATTCTCCATGTTCCCTGAAGTTGACCCGGTTCTGGGACCGGAGATGCGCTCGACCGGGGAGGTTCTGGGAATGGCTGACTCGTTCGGCCTGGCTCTGTTCAAGTCCGAAGAGGCCACTCAGGCAGGTTTACCCACCGAGGGGACGGTACTCATTACTGTGGCTGACAGGGATAAACCCGGACTGGCCGAACTAGCCCGGCAGTTTGCCGATCTTGGCTTCAGGATCAAAGCTACCGAGGCTACTCATAATATTTTACACGAACATGGCCTTGAATCGGACCGCATCCTCAAGATGCATGAAGGGCGCCCGAATATAATAGATGGGATAATGAATGGTGAAATACAGCTAATCATCAACACGCCGATTGGCAGGAAAAGCCTGTACGACGATTCCTATATCAGGAAGAACGCCATTAAGTATAAAATTCCGTACATAACCACCATCGAGGGGGCTTTTGCCGCGGCCAGAGGGATCGCGGCATACAGGAAGGGAAAGGCGGGGGTGAAATCACTGCAGGAATACCACCGTGACATCAAATAGGCCACGGACCCTTAACATGTTTGTAACATTGATATCATAGTATAGCAGGATAGACAGCGATAAATCTTTCCATAACCTTTTAAGCGGCCCCGTGAGACCGGCAAGGGGAATCAGGTAACCGAAGTAATAACAGGAACGGTTGGTGAATAAACACGACCGTGCACCTCTTGCCGTACAAAAGGTAAGGGGTTTTTTTTGAACGAGAAAGGACGAGTTATGATTGACCATTACTTCAACAATCCCTCGATAAAGGGGTCTTACGGGGACCAGGAGAACCCTGTGACATCATAACTCTTTCCGGATTTGGGTATACATGGACCGACCAGTGGTTTCCCGATACGAAATACCAAAAGAGAGAATACGTTGGCAGCAGAACGAGCCTTTTTAGCACTTGAGGATGGATCCGTTTTCACAGGGCTGGCCTTCGGGGCGGAATCTCCCGGCTATGGTGAAGTGGTATTCGCCACCAGTATGACTGGTTACCAGGAGATGCTGACTGACCCTTCATTCGCCGGTCAGATAGTGGTGCCTGCGTACCCGATGATAGGCAATTACGGGATAAACGAACAGGATATCGAGTCAAAAAGGATACAGGTAGCCGGATTCGCGGTGCGGGAGGCATGTGAGGAACCCAGCCACAGCCTCAGCAACAGAACTCTGGATGGATACTTGAAATCCGAGAAAATCCCGGGAATAACAGGGATAGATACCAGGGCACTGGTCCGTCGCCTGCGGTCATCCGGAGTGATGATGGGTGTTATCCAGTGCGGGGAAGATCCCAATGAGGCCCTTGCGGAGTTAGAGAAACTACCGAGATACGATACCGTGGACTTCGTCAAGCAAGTCACCACCGCAGTTCCCTTCGACTGGGAGCCACCTGAAGGGAAAGCCGGGCCGAGAATAGCCCTGCTGGATTCCGGTACCAAGTACAACATACTCCGCAACCTGAGGAGGCTTGGATGTTCGGTGACGGGGCTGCCGTGTACCACAACTGCGGAGGAAGTATTGAACTTAAATCCGGATGGCGTTTTCTTCTCCCCCGGCCCCGGAGATCCCGCCACCTGCGATTACCTGGTCGGAACCGTTCGCGAACTTGTCGAACAGAAGCCGGTAATGGGGATCTGCCTCGGGCACCAGATCATCGGCCGGGCCTTTGGAGCCGACACCTTTAAATTGAAATTCGGGCACAGGGGAGCCAATCATCCGGTCAAGGACCTGGAAACGGGAAGAGTATATGTTACCGCTCAGAATCATGGCTACGCAGTCGACCCGGATACGCTCAGTGGAGGGCTGGAGATAACCCACATCAACCTGAACGACGGCACCGTGGAGGGCATGCGGCATCGTGAACTGCCACTGTTTACCATACAATACCATTCCGAGGCATCACCAGGACCGCTGGATAATCTGTACCTGTTTGAACGTTTTGTAGAGATGGTGAAAAGCAATATGTCTTGAGGTTTTCAGGAGCACATGATTTGGCTGACTCAGGGCGAACGTGATTCTGGGGAATTCGAAAAAGCAAATGGTTGAAATCAGAAAGGTACTCGTCATCGGCTCGGGTCCGATTATCATCGGGCAGGCAGCGGAATTCGATTATTCCGGCACCCAGGCCTGCCGCTCGTTGCGTGAAGAGGGAATCACCACCGTCCTGGTAAACTCCAATCCGGCCACCATAATGACCGACGAGGGAATTGCCGACACGGTATATATCGAACCTCTGACAGCGGAGGTGCTGGAACGCATTATCGAGCGTGAGAGGCCTGACAGCCTGCTCCCCACCCTCGGGGGGCAAACGGGACTGAATCTCGCGGTTGAGCTGGCCGATACCGGTGTTCTCTCCAGATACGAAATACGGTTGCTCGGCACCCCTATAAACACCATCAGGAAAGCTGAGGACCGGGATCTCTTCAAGCGTATGCTGATCGAAATCGGCGAACCAGTGCCACCAAGCGCGACGGTCAATACGCTAACCGAGGCAAGAGAGGCCATGAAGCAAATCGGACTGCCGCTGGTAATACGCCCCGCGTATACGCTGGGGGGAACGGGGGGGGGTATCGCCAGAAACAAGGCCGAGTTTGAACTGATATGTTCCAGCGGACTGGCGGCCAGTCCCATTCACCAGGTGCTCATAGAGAAGTGCCTGCTGGGATGGAAGGAGCTGGAATACGAGGTGATGCGGGATAGTGCCGACAACTGCATCACGATCTGTAATATGGAAAATATCGACCCGATGGGTATCCACACTGGCGACAGCATCGTGGTGGCACCCAGCCAGACCCTCACGGACAAAGAACACCAGATGCTCCGCTCGGCGAGCTTGAAGGTAATAAGGGCGCTGGGAATTGAGGGGGGATGTAACATTCAATTTGCCCTGGAGCCTCATCGAAAAGTTCATTCAAAAAGGGAGGATGAAAGTCCTTACTATGTCATCGAGGTTAATCCTCGGGTAAGTCGCAGTTCAGCTCTGGCCAGTAAAGCCACCGGCTATCCTATTGCTCGAGTGGCCGCCAAGATCGCCACAGGCAAGACCCTCGATGAAATACCCAACAGGGTCACCGGCGAGACAACGGCAGCCTTCGAACCGGCCCTGGACTATTGCGTGGTCAAAATACCTCGCTGGCCCTTCGATAAGTTTGCCATGGGTGATCGCCTTCTTGGCACTCAGATGAAATCCACCGGTGAGACCATGGCAATTGAGCGCACCTTTGAAGCTGCTTTTTTAAAGGCAATCAGATCTCTCGAATTCGGCAGAAGGACGGTCCTCTGGGAAGACCCGAAATGGAAGGATGATCCGGACTCCCTGAAACCGAATGACCAGAGATTCTGGGCCATCCTGGCAGCTCTGCGCCGCGGAATGAGTATCGATGAAGTGTGCCAGAAGACCGGCGGTATCGACCCCTGGTTCCTGAATAAGTTTCGCAACATCGTGGAGATGGAAAAACGGCTCCTGTCACACGACTTGACTCCCTCCATCCTGCGCGAGGCCAAGCGAATGGGGTTCCCCGACCTCGTGATCGGGACCCTTGCCGACCGGTTACCGGAACAGGTACGTGACCTGCGCCGCCAGTGGGGGGTTCTTCCAGTCTACAAAATGGTTGACACCTGTGCCGCGGAATTCGCTGCCGAAACCCCTTATTTCTACAGTACTTATGAAGAGGAAAACGAGGCCGCTCCACTTTCCGGCGATAAAGCACTAGTCGTCGGTAGCGGACCTATCCGGATCGGGCAGGGCATCGAATTTGATTACTGCAGTATACATTCGGCATGGGCCCTTCAGAATGCCGGCGTCAAGAGCATCATGGTCAATTCCAACCCGGAGACAGTTTCAACCGATTTCGATACCAGCGACCGACTTTATTTCGAGCCTCTCGATGAAGAGAGCGTTCGCGATATACTGGAAAATGAGACCGTGAACGGGAACGAGCCTCCACCATCTATCCTGCAATTCGGCGGACAGACCGCCATAAACCTGGCTGAACCGCTTTCTCAGAGCGGCATGCCACTCTTAGGTTCCGACTACAAAACCATAAATATGGCCGAGGACCGTGGTCTTTTCGGCGACTTCCTGGATAAGCTTGGTATTCCACAACCACCCGGCGCGGCCGTCTACACCGTGGAGGAAGCGCTGAACACGGCCGAAGTTATTGGATATCCCGTACTGGTCAGGCCCAGTTATGTTCTGGGTGGTCGGGCTATGGAGATAGTTCACAATCCGGCCGAACTGGCCACTTACATGAAGGGCGCTACCGAAGTAGACGATAGACGGATCGTTCTCATCGACAAATACATCGAGGGCAAGGAAGTAGAGGTGGATGCCATCTGTGATGGGGAAAATGTCTTAATACCAGGTATCATGGAACATATCGAGCGCGCCGGCGTTCACAGCGGCGACTCCATGGCTGTTTATCCTGCTCTCAACCTGACTTATAGAGAAACCGAGACCATAATCAAATACACTACTGACATCGGTTTAAACCTCGGCGTACGGGGACTCATGAATATACAGTATGTGGTTTTGCCGGGTGACTGGTTCTCGGATGTTTTTGTCCTTGAAGTAAATCCTCGCGCGAGCCGTACGGTCCCCTTCCTTTCCAAAGTGACCGGCGTCCCCATGGTCAAGGTTGCCACCGGTGTAATGCTGGGCATGAGCCTTATTGAACAGGGATACGCCGGCGGTCTCTGGCCGCCTCGGCGACTGGTGGGAGTAAAATCACCTGTATTCTCCATGGCCAAGCTGCCTGGTGTTGACACCTTCCTGGGCCCGGAAATGAAATCCACCGGAGAGGTAATGGGCATCGATCACAATTTCGCCGGCGCTCTGATAAAGTCACTGATAGCCTCGGCGAGCATGATACCAGCCCGGGGCTCGATCCTACTCAGCCTGGCCGATAAGGACAAATCTTACGCCGTACCGATGATCAAAGGCCTGGCAGAGATGGGATACTCAATCTACGCGACGGAAGGGACAGCCGCTACTATTGAGGCTATCGGTATTCCGGTAAACATGATAAGCAAGAAGATATCGGAGGGCCATCCCAACGTGCTGGATATCATTGAAAACGGAACCGTCGATGCAGTTCTGAACACACCTACGGGCGGCAGAGAGTCATTGCAGGACGGTTTCCAGATCAGGCGTGCCGCCACCGAGCAACGGATTCCGTGTTTTACCTATATCGATGCCTTGCGTGTTGCGGTACAATTGTTATCAGGTAAAGAGAAGGGATTTGATGTTTTACCTTTCTGGGAATACAGGTAAAAACACAAGCCATGATTGAGGTGAAAGCAATGGAAAACGGTCCAGTTTTTAACTCGCAAAAAGTGAGCGAGGGAACCGAGCTAAATGAACTGCGACGAGAAATATTCCAGGAGAACATCAACCTGTATGCCGAGGCAAGTAAAGACTTTAACCCGATCCATGTCGATGAGGAATTCGCTAAAAAAACCCCTCTGGGCGGCACCATCGCTCACGGTATGCTGATTCTGGCTTACGCCTCACAGATGATGGCCTCCAACTTCGGCCGGGACTGGCTGACGACGGGCAAGTTAAATGTCAGATTCAAGAATCCAGCCCGCCCCGGTGACACGGTTAAAATAAGCGGCAGGGTCCGTAAGCTGCTCGCGCAGAATGATAAGACATCCGTTAAATGTGATTTTCTATGTCAGAACCAGAACGGCGACACCGTGCTGTCCGGTGATGCCTCTTTGTCACTTCAGAGCTGAACGCACTCTGCCAGCGCGGTTATAACGGTTACACAATCGCTGCTAACCATCACCAGGCAGGAATCTGGTGGTTTATCGGCAGACAAAAATAGGTGTTCCGTTCGTGTAATTCCATTCTTTGAGCTTGAATCAGTCTTCCCCAACCAATGAATACCCTGCACCGGTGCTCCCGCACTCAAACCTCCTCCCACTACCAGGCCGATAATTCGTTTTCCCGGAGAGGGGAAGCAGCACCTGAGAAAGTGCAAACGCACGCCCGGTCCATTCTCCGTTCCCGGATCCCCTGAAATTGTTGAGTTATAGATGATATTGATGTATCCTGTTTAAACCGAAAGCAAGCCATGGACCATTTATTATGCAAAGGACGAGATACTGTAGCCTCCATCCCGACGAAGAAGAAATGCCGCGGGAATTCTTCTACGGTGATATGCACGCCGTCAGAAAGCCGATTGATCCGGCCCGAAAGCCCGGCAAAGGTTTGCTGGAAATCTTTCATTCTTATGTCAAGTCCGGCATCTTCCCTCCGGGTACAAGCCTGATTGGTGATTACCTCGAGCACGCCCTTACCAAACGCGGACAAACAGAGAGGGCGCTTGCCGGGCGCTATCCTGGTATCGTGATGCCAGACGGCAGCTATCAATACGTCCGCCTCGATGGCGAGAGCATCGGGGTAAACAAGTCCAAACTGAAAACTCCAGAGGAGATCGTGGTGCTGACCGATACCTGCCTGTTCTGTGCCGCAAGCGCCACCGCCACCCTGAAGACCGGTGAAACCGTATCGATTGTTGCTCCAAGTACCACATTCAAAGCTGGGGTAGCTGAAATCCATGTTGCGGAACGACTGTGCCCCTATGAGATAGATGCCATTACCCGACTTACCGATCTAATCTCATCCCTGATAACCGGAAATAAAGCCTACCGCAAGGCCGTTCTGGCCATGCCCACTGTCGAATATTATTTCTACCTGATGGAGGCCTATAACGCCGGCTGGATTGAAACAAACCTCATGCGTCAGTGGATCGACCAGGTACGACGGCACGCGGAGAAAATAAGCAGGGCCATCAGCAAGCGAATCAAGCTCGAAACGGAATCATGCCAGCCGCTTTACCCCGTCAAAGAGTACATTGAAGGCTGTGTTAATAATGGTGACTCCACTGATTTCGCCAGGGTTCTAAACATATTGTCGGCGGGAAGCGAGCTGTGGCGGGATGTCCTGAGCATTTCACCCCCAGGGAACTGGAAAGACCTCAATTACACCAACTACGCGATCTCCATACTGGAGACTGCCAGACTGAACGGCAACGCCGGTAGATTTACACTGGATATTGAGAATCCGACCGAACAACGCATTATGCGAAACGCATCGAAGTTAGCCGGTAAGCTGGCCAGACAGGCAGGCAAATACCGTTTTTCGGCGGTCGGCATTTATCCGCACGAGAAGGTTTTTGTCTCCGGGGACGATTGTTCGGGTTCATTTCCTCGTTTGTACTACCTTGACCGAGACCTTTCATCGGGTGAGCGTATCTTCCGGGAAATCATCGAAGCCAACCGTCGAAAGGTGCCACCACACGCCTGAGTAAACCCGTAGTATTTTGTTTAAATCTTACCGTGCCGATCATCATTCGTGAAAAGGATATGACGGATATCCTGATAATCCATATGGCACAATGAGGGAAGCGCCTTAAATGAGTCCTGCTACTTTAGGACATAGAGGATCGGGGGAGTACAGATCACCATTAATCAGAGCCGCACGTGCGTAACATCCTCCTCGACATGAATCGTTTAACGGGCAATCAAGACAGGCCCCGGAAAGGGTGGGCGATTGCATCTCCGCCACCAGTGAACTTTCTTCCTGTTCCCGCCACGCTCCATACAATCCCTTTTCAACTATGTTGCTCAGCGCTATATCACATATGTCGCACAAGAGAACTTCACCGGAAGGCGAAATATTGATTTCCCCTTCGTCCATTCTGCAACAATCCGAAAACAGGTATGACGAATCAGAGATCAATGAGGTGAAAGGCGAACACCATAGAGAGACAGGGAACCGCATCCTTTCGGCGGACTTCCCGGCTGACTCGACCGCTGTCATCCATTCGCGTGCGTCCGGACTCAACTCACTGGTTGCCCTTCCGGTTGGCATGACCGGGATTAACACCGCCGATTCCCCTCCCATCTGCTTCGTCATTTCAATAACCCCCTCGACATCGGGGATATTAAACTTGTTGACCGCCATCACTGTGCCGAACCTGGCTTGTGCCTCTCGTACGGTCTTTATGCCCTCCATCAATCGATCCCACATTCCGGCACCCCGTACCCGGTCATGGAGCTCAGAATCAGCCCCATCAACGCTGAAGACGACCAGTGTTCCATTTGCCGCCAGCCGCTTGGCCGCGTCCGGGGTCATCGTCGTCCCGTTGGTGATCATACTGGTTGATATGCCTATCCGCGTAACCACATCAACCAGATCGAGGAAATCAGGGCGCAGCAGGAGCTCTCCCCCGCTGAACCCTATGTGTTCAACACCAGTACCGGCAGCTTCTCTTACTATTCGCTCAGCCTGTTCAGGCCCCACCTCCTTCGTCACTCCGAACTTAGCCGCATAGCAGTGCTCGCAGGCCAGATTACACCTGCCGGTTAAAATCCAGATTATCACTTTCGGCCCTTCATCATTATTCGATGTTGACATCATATTCCCACAACCTTGCCTGATGCGTTTGACGGTAATCAACCAACTACTCTCCAGCGTAACCTGCGGAGCGTGAGGATACCCCTCATATCAATTGTATCACGTAAATACGGGTCTTAAAAAAGGCAGTGTGCTCAGCCAATCCGAGAGACTCAACATCCGGACCGTCGATCACCTCGCGGTTCTTCTTTTCTCAAATGAAAAACAACAGCTTTCCCCACCAGACATGAGTCTCACCCTGTAAGGAAGTCGTGTACTAACGTGGCATGGAAACGAAATGACATCAATTTATGCAAGTGAGCACTGGATGTGGGAAAACCAAGTCTTTTCTAATCCAGAAATGAGCCTGGAGGGGCAGAAATAATCGTTTCTTTCTTTTGGCCACTTTTCTTCCTTTGTGGGCAGTGTGGATAAGTTGATAAGCCATAGTCAAGCCACTGGTTTTAAAGGTCGATTGATCTCCCGGAACAGATTGGACCTTGCTTTCACCATCCTTTCCGCAAACTCATTA
>JAWOBX010000049.1:0-70461 GCA_046484125.1 Dehalococcoidia bacterium
ATGTTCAATCGTGCGAGGCGTGACCCCCATGGCCTCAGCCGTATCCGCAACCGTCCAGGCAGGTCCTTCCGGCCCCGCATCACACAGGAGTAAAGCACGTGCGTAAAGAAACTGTTTCGCGTTTGTCTTGCCCGTCTTGGTCATCGCCTCCAATTCCTGGCGTTCTTCCTTCGTTAATGTCACCCGATAACGGGGTGCGCTCATGGCAAAACCTCCTATGGGATTTACCATGATTATACCACAATATACGATATTTTATATGTTACATGTTACTAGTTAGAAACAACACCAGTTACCGGAAAGTAAATATTATATGCACTGCCTACTCGATGCCAGCAGCAGCCAGTATCTCAGGTACTTTCTCTTCCCGTCCTATGGCCATAACGTGGACGCCATCGCAGAGGCCCTCATCTTTTAGCTGCTTTATCATCCGGCCGGCTATTTGTATTCCGGTATTGAGGGCCTCACCTTTCGGGGCGGCTGCGAGTTCATCAATTAAATGCTGCGGTACTGATACGCCCGGAACGTTTTCGTTCATAAATTTGGCCATTCTGGCCGATACCAGTAATATTATGCCGGCAAGTATCCTGACCTTGAACTGACGGGCGTACTCCATGAACCTGGCGAAATTCTCGAGGTCATAGATCGCCTGCGTCTGGATAAAATCCGCCCCCGCCTCGATCTTTTTCTCGAACTTGGCCAGTTGCGGCTCAATCGGATTGGCTTCCGGGGTCACTATCGCGCCGGCACAGAATTCCGGAGCGCCGTCGAGTTCATTTCCTCCCAGGTCTTTACCCGATTCCAGTGTCCTGATGGCATGAAGGAGCTGTGATGAATCAAGGTCAAAAACCCCTTTGGCTGTTTTATGGTCGCCAACAGGAACCGCGTCTCCGGTGAGGCAAAGAACATTACTGATTCCGCGGCTGTACGCAAAAAGCAATTCAGCCTGGAGAGCAAGCCGGTTTCTATCCCGACATGTCATCTGGAGAATAGGCTCACCGCCAGCCTCCCTGATAGCCAGACAGCCCCCGATTGAAGGAAAGCGCATCACCGAACTCTGGTGATCGGTTACATTCATTCCATCCACCCTGTCCTTGATAACATCAATATGATGATGCATTTTCTCCAGGTTGACCCCTTTTGGAGGGCCGACCTCGCTTGTGATAATGAACTTGCTGGATTCGAGGGCTTCCCGGAACGTCTTTGCCATAACACTATCCCCTGCCTTTACCAGAATCCTTTTTTATGACCGTAATCACCGGTTACAAAGCTATGAGTCAATGATTCCCCAAATCTCTCCACATTTCGGTACGATACAAGAGCGCTCTCCTTTATCGCCAGGTAAGTCATGGTACCTTTATGATTTTAGGCCTGGGCATAACGTGGTAGTTCTTCGGTTCATGGTACTTTTTCATGAGCTCGAGTTGCCCCAGCCTTTCAAGCCGCTGATAAATCAACGTCCAGGCACAGGGACTCTCAGGATCCACTTCGCACATCCCGTTGTTGGTTCCTCCGCACGGTCCATTTACCAGTCCTTTGTGACAGGCGGTGACGGGACAAATACCCGCGGTCTCTCCCAGGACGCACTGTCCACACTGGTCGCAGGCTTCTTTGAATGTTCCCGGAATATCCTCAACGCCAATAAAGAGGGTATCCACACCGGGAACGACCGGCTTTTCAATGTATGAAGCCAGTTTCTGAACTCCGAGAGCGCATGACATCACCAGCATGCATGTGGCACTGTCTATTGAGGCTCCATGCTCCTCCATAACCACTTCGGTCATCTCATCACAGGCGGTAGGAATGACTGTTGTTCCCGTGACCAGCTTTCCAATATCCTGCAGTTGAGCCGCTATCTCGGAAACCTCATCGACGCCACCGGTTTTCATCATAGTGGTACAGGTACCGCAACCTATGACGAAAATCCTGTCGAAGCCCTCCAGCGCATCCTTCAGTTCATCGAACGGTTTTTGAGCGGTTATTGATTTCATATCGCCTCCTAGACCTCCAGATCACACCTGAGACAGCGCCTGGCCTCCTGTTGAGCCCTTTCTTCTGAAAATCCTAGTTCTATTTCCGAGAATGTCTCCCGTCTCTCGTCCGGTGAGAGAATCGGCATCTCTGCCCTGGGTTCCATCTGCCATTCTTCCTCTTCCTCCTGTTGCGCGACCGGTTCTCTGAACACCTCACTCTTCAGGTCATACATGCGTACCGGCTCGACATCCCCTCTGAAATACTTGTCTATTGCCAGAGCCCCCCTCCTGCCGGCGGCAATTGCCTCAACCACCATACCGGGACCGGTAACGAAATCCCCGCCACCGAACACACCCGGGATATTAGTTGAGAGGGTGTTGCTGTCAACACTCAGTGTCTCCCATCTTGTCCTCTCCAGCGCGCTGCCAGGCGGAAGGAAAGACATATCGGGGGCCTGACCGACAGCGGCCACGACGGTATCCGCCTCAACAAAACGTCCGGTTCCCTCTACAGGAACAGGGCGGCGTCTTCCACTGGCATCCGGTTCACCCAGTTCCATCTGAACACATTCAAGTCCCGCCACCCTCCAGTTTTCATTAACTAAACGTGTGGGACTTACAAGGAAATTGATCTTAATACCCTCCGCCACAGCCTCATCGTACTCAAGTTCAGTTACCGGCATTTCCTCTCTGGAACGACGGTAGTATATATTGACCGCATCAGCTCCCAGACGAAGAGCGGTTCTGGCCGTATCAAGCGCAACGTTGCCGCCACCGATTATCGCCACTTTTTTGCCTACGTCAACAGGGCGGCCGATTTTAGCATCCCTCAGGAACTGCAGTCCGTAGTAAAAACCGGTCAACCCCTCTACCTCTCCGGGTATACCTACACGCTGACTTCGCTGGGCGCCGGCGGCTATAAATACGGCGTCATACCCTTCTCTTTTAAGCAGATCATCGACTGTAAAATTGATGTTGAGGGGCGTGTTATAGCGTATTTCGACTCCCTTTCTGGCTATGTGTTCGATCTCACGCTCGATAACCTCTTTCGGTAGACGGAATTCGGGAATCGCTACCGATAGCATTCCTCCGCCAACAGGCAGGGCCTCGAAGACGGTAGCTCCGTACCCCATCTGGGCGAGGAAATAGGCGCACGATAACCCTGTCGGCCCCGCCCCAACGACAGCGACATTCTGATTTCTGGTACGGGGGAATGGCTCCGGATCATCGGTGACGTTGTTAAAGTACCAGTCCGCGGCAAACCGCTTGAGCGATCTGATGGCTACCGGATCGTCCAGCTCACCCCTTCGGCACCTCACCTCACATGGATGATGACATATGCGTCCGCAAATAGAGGGGAATGGATTCCTCTCGCGAATCGTTTCAACGGATTTAAGGTAATCCCCATCGGTTATGGCCGCTACATATTTTGGGACGTTTATTCCCACAGGACAGGTGTGCTGACAGGGAGATATCATCAGCGCGTCGCACACTGCCGCGGGGCATTTCCGCTCCTTTATATGGGCATCATATTCATCTCTAAAGTAATTGATGGTTGTCAGTACGGGATTGGGACAGGTCTGCCCCAGACCGCAAAGGGAGCAGGACTTGACCACTCTGGCGATCTGAAGCAGTCTATCAACATCCCCCTCCCGCCCCCGTCCCTGTGTGATCCTGGTCAGAATCTCCAGCATCTGGCGGGTGCCCAATCGGCACGGCGTGCATTTGCCGCATGATTCGTCCTGAGTGAAACTCAGGAAATACCGCGCTATCTCGACCATGCAGGTGTTCTCATCCAGCACCACCATACCGCCGGAGCCCATAATGGAACCCAGTTCCGCCAGTGAATCGTAATCGACAGGGCGGTCCAGAAATCGGCCGGGGATGCAGCCTCCGGAGGGACCGCCGGTTTGAACCGCTTTAAAGGCCTTTTCCCTTGGAATTCCGCCACCTATATCGAATATTATGTCGCGCAGTGAGGTGCCCATCGGGACCTCTACCAGTCCGCTGTTAGCGATCTTACCGGTGAGGGCAAAAACGGCGGTGCCCGGGCTCTTTTCGGTACCTATGGCGGAGAACCATCCGGAACCCTTATCCAGGATAACCGGAATCGTAGCCAGTGATTTGACATTGTTTATATTGGAGGGTTTACCGTCGATGCCGGATGTTGCCGGGAAGGGCGGCCTCGGGCGGGGCATACCGCGCTTCCCCTCAATAGACGCCATCAGGGCGGTCTCCTCCCCGCAGACAAAAGCTCCCGCTCCCTCCATTATGATGATGTCAAAGTTGAATCCCGAATTGAGTATATCCTTTCCCAGAAAGCCCCTGGCACGACTTTGTTCCAGGGCTTTTCTGACTCTTTTTACCGCCAGCGGGTACTCCTCACGAACATACACATAGCCGGTGGTCGCCCCGACCGCGTATCCGCAGATGGTGAGACCCTCCATCATAGAGTGTGGATCAGCCTCCAGTATGGAGCGATCCATGAAGGCTCCCGGGTCTCCTTCATCCGCGTTGCAAATCACGTACTTGACAGGGCCGGGAGCGTCATGGCAGAATTGCCATTTCATGGCGGTCGGAGCGCCCGCCCCACCCCTGCCCCTCAGTCCAGAAAGTCTCACCTCCTCTATCACATCTTCCGGCGTCATGGTGGCAAGCACTTTTCTGAGGGCCCTGTAACCGTCCCGTTCGATATAATCCTCGATTCTTTCCGGATTAATATGCCCGCAGTTACGCAGTATCACGCGATGCTGTTTGAGGTAGAAGTTTATATCGGAATAGAGAGATATGACCTCACCTGTCATCGGTTCCGTGTAGAAGAGGCGCTCCACAGGTTTGCCTTCTTTCAAATGCATTCCAACTATGTCGACAGCATCCTCAGGCTGAACCTGGGTATAGAAATATCCATCCGGTTCGATGACAACGTTGGGTCCCTGCTGGCAAAAACCGTGACAACCGCTGAAATCTATTGAGGCGTTTTCGACGCGCTGCTTTTCCATCTCCTCGAGCAACGCGTTATATACCGCGTCTCCTCCACCGGAGACACATCCAGTTCCTCGACAGACAAACACAGTGTAATACGGCTTTTCCATAATATTACCTCTACTGCCTGTTACCGAATATCTGACTGACTTTCTTCGGATTCAGTTGACCGTATGTATCGTTGTTGATGACCATATTGGGTGCCAGCGCGCAGACGCCAATGCAGGCCACGGTTTCCAGCGTGTATTCGAGGTCCGCGCTTGTCTCCCCCTCTTCCAACTCAAGTTGTTGCTTTACCAGCTTCAGAATGGTCTTACCTCCACGTACGTGACACGCTGTTCCACGGCATACCTTTACGACATTCCTGCCCCTCGGGGTAGTATAAAGGCCGGTGTAGAAGCTGATTACGCCCTGAACCTGACTGGGGAATAAACCCAGGCCATCCGCTATGGGTTTAATAGCTGCAGGGGGGATATATCCTATCTCAGATTGCACCTCTTGCAAAAGAGGTATCAACAACCATTTCTGTCCTCTGTATTTATCGACGATTTCACCGATTTTGTTCAGGTCTATCTCCGGGATTTCCACATTCTCTACCATATACAGCCCTCAAATCAGCAAATTCACGGCTTATACCTTAAAACATCCGGTTTTCAGGATTCATAGCATTCAATCGTGGAGACATCGTACTCCGAACTTCGCTGCCAAACCTGTACAGGGACCTGCTCGAAAGAAGCCAGAAAGGATAGTCATTCAGGCTTTTTTCATCAGGAAGCCTCGACGGCGCCGGAAGGAATCTTCCATAACCTTCATCGAACCTCTCCTCGTATAGTCGCCGTGTTCCACCACGCCGGCCGTTTACGTTTGGCCAGTAAATCCCCCCCGTTTCCAGGTTCTCATATGTTATTCCCTGGTACAAAGGTACCATAGAGGAAACCTCATCCATGATCTCCCTGTCGGAACCGTATGACATTGTATGGCCCATCTTCTCGGCCAGATTGGCTATGATCTGCCAGTCGGGCATGCTCTCCCCCGGCGGGTCGACCACCCTTCTAACCCTCTGAACCCTCCGTTCAAAGCTGGTGAATGTTCCGTCCTTTTCAGCGAAGCAGGAGGCGGGGAAAACGACGTCGGCCAGCCTGGCTGTATCATTGAGGAATAAATCTTGTACTACCAGGAAATCAAGCTGCTTAAAAGCCGCTTCAGCGTCAATGACTCCCGCAATGGTGCCGATAAGATTCTCACCCATGATATACATGCCCTTTATCTTTCCCGATCGGGCCTGATTGATCATTTCGAAAACGGTTAGCCCGGCTTTACCCGAAACTTCATACCCGGGACGGAAATCCGGAAGGCAGCCCATATCTGACGCGCCCTGAGCGTTGTTCTCTTCAAGAAGGGCCAGGATTCCCGCTCCCTCCTTGCCGATGTTTCCGGTTAGCAGGGCCAGGTTACTGAGGGCGGTAACGCAATCTGTGCCGTTCTGCTGGCGCGAGACGCCGGGCCCGTAGATTATTAAAACCGAGTTTGCCTGAGCGATTGTTCTGGCTGCCTCCTGAAGCTCTTTGACGGTGACACCTGTTGAATTCTCCACATCCTCGGCATTGTAGATCTCGAGCGACCTTTTAAGTTCCTCAAAGCTTTCGGTTCTCCGTGAGACAAAGCTTTTATTCCAGATGCCCTGATCGATGATCGTCTTTATTATGCCGTTGATAACCGCTGATTCGGTTCCAGCTTTGGGATATAAACCAGGACTTGCGAAGCGGTCGACTGATGTTTCAACCGGATTTATACTTATCAGCGGTATATTCCTTAACTTTGAGGCCCTCTTCACCGCGTAGCCTACCAGCGGCGCTGATATCTCGGGGTCGGCCCCAACCAGCAGTATTACCTCGGCCAGTTCGATATCATCTACAGGATTTGTACTTGCCGGCAATCCAAGGCATTCCCGGAGTGTGGCAATCGAAGTAGAGTAATACAATTGTCCGCCGTTATCAATGTTCGGGGTCTCAAGGACCTCACGGGCAAACCTCTGAAGAATGTAATTATCTTCGTTGGTACATTTGGTCGAACCGATGACAGCGATGCTGTCCGGGCCGTGCTCCGCCTTTATTCTGTTTAACTCGCCCGCCACTTTATCAAAAGCCTCTTCCCATGAGACTGGCTGGAATTCCTCCCCCGCCTTCACAAGGGGCCGGGTAAGTCGATGGGGGCTGTCAATATAGTCGAATCCATATGAACCGCGTACGCATGCGGTAACTCCATTGGGGGTATCACCATCCGCTGGCCTGGCTCTGATAATCATGTTGCCGGCAACTTCAAGAGACAGGTTGCATCCCGAAGCGCAGAACCCGCATACCGTCGGCACTACTTTCGTTGTGGTTCCGTGATAGGGCTTCGCTTTTTCTGATAGTGCCCCGGTAGGGCATATAGCCACACATGTTCCACAGAAGGTGCACTCTGAGAGCTCCAGTCCCACATCCCCGACGGTGGCCGGCCTTGACGAAAAACCACGGTTAAAATAATCTATAGCGCCTTCAACGACCAGCTCCTGATCAGCCCTGATGCACTTGGCGCACATGATGCACTTACTGAGATCACGCTCGATGAAGGGATTTACGTCACGGATTTCAGCCGGATGGGGAATTCTGTGCAGATCGATCCATCCCACCCCAAGTTCTCCGGCGATTTGTCGGAGTTGACAACGATTGCCCTTATCACATACCATGCACGAATCGGGATGGCTCGCCAGCATAAGTCTGACGATGGTCCTTCTTCCCTCAAGCACTTTCTCAGATCTGGTGTTGATGACCATGCCGGGGCCGATAGGGGCTACACAAGAAGCGAGCAGGGATCCGTTTTGTTCATTTTCAACCAGGCAGATCCTGCAAGCGCCGTACGGCTTCAGGTGCTCATCGTGACACAGGGTAGGGATATGTATTCCTGATTCTCTCGCCAGTTCAAGGATAGTCATTCCCGGCTGACCGCTTACTTCAACGCCATCCAAGGTGATCGTAATGGCCATAAGGTGAAATACTCCTGCTATCGTCGTTTAAAGGGACATCCAAGGGGGACTTTGACAGTTAGGGTACACCAGTATTTCTGATATTGTCAAGCATTTTTCTTTACCGTAAAATTAGCGACGGTTATTTTGAGCTTGCGGGAGCGTCGATGAAGTAATTTATCGCGCTTAAAATCAATGGTTGAATATTTTCACTTGAAACGCTGTTTTGGTGTTCGGTACGGCACTTGACTTCCTCACAAATGGTTGGCATAATTGTGCCAATTCGTGATGACTACGCAAGTCGAAGTGGAACGGAGGAATGGAAAACAAGTCCGTGGATATTTACAAAGCACTGTACGATATAGCGGTGCAAGTCTATTCAAGCACCTCAACTGAGACAGTGCTGAACGACATCGTCAGGAGTACCGCTCTCGCGCTCGGACTTAAAGGATGCTCCCTGATGCTGCTTTCGCCGAATCGGAAACAGCTCATCCACACTGCATCATATGGACTGAGCGAACCATACCTTGGTAAAGGACCGGTCGGTGTCGGGCCGATTCTCGCTGAGGTGTTGAAGGGAAATCCGGTTGCCGTAGACGACGTAACCACCGACCAGCGCGTCCAGTACCGGGATCAGGCCATCCGAGAAGGAATAGTCTCCATGCTGTCAGTACCCATGGTACTCCGGAACGAAACTACGGGCGTCTTGAGAGTGTATACTAACGAGCCCAGGCACTTCACCTTTGACGATATACAGTTTCTACACCTGGTCGCCAGCCTGGGGGCCATAGCCCTTAAAAAGGCTCGTGAGTATGAATCTCAGGAAGAGTATTATGAGCAGCGCTTGCGAGAGAAGGTGAATCAGCTCGAAGCGGCAACCATGGAGCTGGAAAAGCTGGAGGAGGGCAAGAAACGGCTCTTAACCTTCATGTCCATAGTCGCCCATGATCTGAAATCGCCTCTGGCTGCGATTCAGAGCTATTTCGGCGTAATGCTGGGAGGCTATGCCGGTGAGCTCAATGATAAACACCGCCAGATGATAGAGAGGAGCAGTACACGTATCGACGAATTGCTGGAACTGATAAGCGACCTGCTGGATATCTCCCGCATAGAGACCGGACAGACCGTCCAGGAGATGAAAGAGGTGTCGCTCGTTGAACTCTGCCGGAACCCGGTGGAGGACGCCCAAAGGCTGGCGGAACATAAAAAGATCCGTCTTGCCGCCTCAGTTGAACGTGACCTGCCTGCTATTTACGGTTCGCCTATAAGGATTCGACAGTTGTTTACCAATCTGTTGAGCAATGCCGTAAAGTTCACTCCAGAAGGAGGAAATGTCAACTTCTCTCTTTACGAAAGAAACGGCTTTATCGTTGGCGAGGTGAAGGATAACGGAGCCGGCATCCCTGAGGAGGACCTGGAACATGTGTTCAACGATTTCTACCGCGCCAGCAATGTGGAGGTGCCCGGCACAGGACTGGGCCTGCCTATCGTAAAACGGATTGTCGAGTCGCATGGTGGTGAAATCAAGGTGGAGAGCCCGTGTCCAGATACCGGCACGGGATGCAGATTCATATTTACGCTTTACGTTGAAGACTAGACTTACTTACTTCACTGTTAGTATAATGAATACGCTGAGAAACACCGGAGGCTCGCAATTGCCACAAGGGCCAAAAATATTAGTCATTGATGACGACCCCGATATCAGAGAGGCTCTCGCCATAATACTTGAAACCGAGGATTACCAGGTAACCACAGCCCGATATGGCGCTGAGGGGCTGGAGAAGGTCAAGTCTGATAAACCGGACCTGATTATTCTCGATCTTATAATGCCGGGAGTAGGTGGATTCGCGGTGTACAAGAAACTCAAGAGTCCGGATAAACCCGAATGGAACGATATACCGATTCTGGTTCTGACATCCCTGAGGGAGGATTCCAGCCGGGCGAGATTTGAGGAAGAAACGGGTATGGAGATGAGGGTTGATGACTATATTGAGAAGCCGATTTCTCCGGCGACAATAGTGGAACGGATTGGAAGGCTGCTTAAAAACACAAAGGAACATACAACTTGATGTTCAACCTGTGATAAGTTGAAAGGAGAGACTGATGGATGACAAAGAAGCCAGAATTCTGCTAGTGGATGACGACCCGGATTTCGTGGAAGCGACAAAGACCGTGCTGGAGACCAAATACTCAGTGAGTATTGCCACTGAGGGTGAAGAGGGTTTGAAAAAGGCAAGGGAAGAAAAACCTGACCTGATAATCCTCGATGTGATAATGCCCGTTAAGGATGGATTCACAGCGGCTGAGCAGTTGAAAAAGGATTCTGAGCTAAGTGATATACCCGTGATCATGCTTACGAGCTATGCCGAGAGGAAGGGAGAGACCAGTATACCTGTCTCCAAAGGTATGAGCCTCGAGGCGGAGGATTACATCGAGAAACCGGTCAAGCCTGAGGAGCTCCTTAAAAGGGTTGATGCTCTCTTAAAATAGGCCATGATCGCCGCTATTACCAGTTAATCCGGTGGGTCAGCTTATTCTAGTCAATAAATAATGCTACGAGACGCGCAGGGGCAGGGGAATAACCTGCCCCTGTAATTTGAAATAATACTTACGGAATAGCAATTCCCCATTCCGATCAGCAAGTTCGGAGAAGGTGATTTGACTGAGGCAACCTCTGAGACAACGGAAGAAGAGAAGAAACAGATAAACGGCCTGCTGAAAAACCTTGACCAGAAGTTTTCCAAAGACCGCAGGAATCTCATTCCGATACTGCAGGAAGCGCAAAGTCTGCTTGGATACCTTCCACATGAAGCCATGCAGGGAATTGCCGGGTTCCTTCGAATTCCGGCAATTGATGTATTCAGCGTGGTAACCTTCTATAACCAGTTCAGACTTAACCCGCCCGGTAAACACTCTATCAGAGTCTGTTTGGGCACAGCCTGTCATATTGCGGGCGGTAAAATAATTCTTGACTCGTGGAAAAGGCGGCTGAATATCGGTACGCGGGAAACTACCCCGGATCGTGGATTTGACCTTGACACTGTAGCGTGCGTTGGATGCTGCGCCATGGCGCCGGTAACGGTGATAGACGGGCAGGTCAACGGCAGGATAACTCCCACCAGAGTGGATGGCATCCTTCTCTCATACAAGATGGAGCAGGATAGCGAGAATGAGGAAAGCCGATGAATTCCGACGTCGCCTCCATTTTTGAAAAACTGCGAAAACAGGCGGTTGCCAGGTGGGAATCGGTTTTTCGTGGAGATAATCCAGTGGTTCTGGTGGGAACAGCGACATGCGGCAGGGCCGCCGGCGCTATTGATGTACTCAACACCATAAGAGATAAACTGGCCGCGGAACACCCGGAGATCGCCGTTCTTGAAGTGGGATGCATGGGCCATTGTTACGCGGAGCCGCTGGTGACCATTATAAAGCCGGGGGGCGAATATCCTCCCATATTGTACGGATACGTCACTCCTGAAATCGCGAGTTTGCTGGTACGTGACTATGTCCTGGGAGAAGATCCTTCCTTCGAGTTCATGCTGGGAGCGCTTGAGGAACACCAGGTAATACCTTCTATTTACGATCTGCCCCGGTACTCTTATGAACAGCATTTACTGCTAAGGAATTGTGGCAACATCGATCCCGATAGTATAGAACATTATATAGCGAACGGGGGTTATTCGGCCCTATCAAAGGCACTGCAACTTAAGCCGGAAGATATCATCGGGAGCCTGATAGAATCCGGCTTGAGGGGAAGGGGCGGGGCGGGTTTCCCCACTGGAGAGAAATGGCAGATATGCCGGGATGCCGGAGCTGACAGCAGCTATTTGATCTGTAACGCTGATGAAGGCGATCCCGGGGCCTTCATGGACCGGTCCATTCTGGAGAGCGACCCCCATTCGGTTATCGAAGGAATGGCCATCGCCGGTTATGCCATCGGGACTCACGAGGGTTACGTTTATGTGCGCGCGGAATACCCCCTGGCGGTTGACCGCGTAAAGATGGCAATAGAACAGGCACGCGAATGGAACCTGCTTGGAAAGGGTATTCTAGGCAGTGATTACGACTTCGATATTGATGTATTCCGGGGTTCGGGGGCTTTTGTCTGTGGAGAGGAGACCGCGCTCATTGCGTCTATGGAGGGAAGACCGGGAATGCCGCATCACCGCCCCCCGTTCCCCGCCATCGCAGGACTTTATAGTAAACCCACCGTAATCAATAATGTCAAAAGCCTTGCCTCGGTCCCTCACATAATCGGAGAGGGCCCTGAATGGTTTTCAAGTACCGGGACTGAGGAGACCAGCGGAACCGCGGTCTTCGCCCTGGCGGGTAAGTTGGTCAACACCGGCCTGACAGAGGTTCCAATGGGAACTACATTGCGTCAGGTTATATTTGATATAGGCGCGGGCATTCCACAAGGTAAGAAATTCAAGGCGGTGCAGATCGGCGGCCCGTCGGGTGGTTGCCTCCCGGAATCCGAGCTGGACAGGCCGATTGATTTTGATTCCCTGAGAGAGGCTGGAGCCATGATGGGATCGGGTGGCATGGTGGTTCTCGATGAAGATGACTGCATGGTTGATGTGGCACGGTACTTCCTTGAGTTTACACAGGGGGAATCCTGCGGGAAATGCACTATGTGCCGGCTCGGCACCAGGCAGATGCTTGAGATTCTCGAGGATATAACCAGGGGCGAGGCCAGCATGGAACAGCTCGACACGCTTGAAAAGCTGGCCGCTGACATTAAGGACGGGTCATTGTGCAATCTGGGAAAGACAGCGCCGAATCCAATCATGACAACTCTCAGGTATTTCAGGGAGGAATACGAAGCTCATATCAACGAAAAAAGGTGTCCGGCGCTGCGCTGTCCAGAGCTGATAGCATATTACATAGTGCCGGAGAAATGCGAGCGCTCGTGCGACGCCTGTGTGGGAACATGTACGGTCGAGGCGATATATACCGGCACCAAAAGAGTGAAAGTCATCGATCAGAGCAAGTGCGTCAAATGCAATACCTGTGTCGATGCGTGTCCGCCTCAATACAATGCGATTGTAAAGATATCCCCGTTAAGCGAGCTGCCGGAGGCTTTGCCTCCCCTCGAGCAGAAGTAGTCGCATCTACGGCGATAATATGTAATGGCTCAGAGCAGGATGTTATGGCGATGAAGGAAGTCACACTCACTATCGACGGCAGGGAGGTCACTGCTGCCCAGGGCGAGACAGTTCTATGGACAGCTCTGGATAATGATATATACATACCTAACCTGTGTGCCATTCGTGAGGCCCCGGAGGTGAGCGCCTCCTGCCGGCTCTGTTTCGTAGAAGTCGAAGGGAAATCCCGGCCGGTAACCGCATGCACCGAACCGGTTGATGAAGGTATGGTTGTCAATACGCGCGGTGAGTCCTCCACACAATTGGCCCGAACGGCACTGGAGTTGCTGCTGGCGAGCCATGACGTGGATTGCAAAAACTGTTCGGCTAATGGTTCATGCGAACTGCAGAGAGCGGCGAGGCACCTTGGTGTCAAGCTAAAGACGAAAAGGCTTAAAAAGCTGGTCCGGGACCTGCCTGTAGATGATAGCAGCCCGATTTTCATATATGATCCAAACAAGTGCGTACTATGCGGGAAGTGCGTGTGGAAGTGCCGGGAGCAAGGGATCGGCGCCATCGGATTTGCCTACCGCGGATTTGAAAGGATGGTAACCTCTTACGGGGGTCAGCCTATAGGTCAGTCACAGTGCAACCAATGCAGAGAATGCGTAGAGATATGTCCTGTCGGAGCACTGAGTCTAAAGGAGAACAAATGACATACCAATCACTTCTCCTGGAAAAAGATAGCGGTCTGGCTACAGTCACGCTTAACAGGCCTGAGAAGATGAACGCCATCTCTCCCGAACTGGTGGACGAATTGATTGAAGTGATAGATGAAACAGAGCGCGATGACGAAGTCCGCGCGGTACTGATTACCGGGGCGGGGAGGGCATTTTGCGCGGGAGGGGATGTCGAAACCCTTCTTTCCGGGACCGATAACCCGGCTGAAGTCTACAGCTCCAGCCTGAAGGGTGCCAAGATAATCTCCGGAATTAGAAACGCCTCCAACCCATGGATAGCGGCGGTCAATGGTCCGGCGGTCGGTGCCGGGTGTAATCTTGCTATCGGTTGTGATATTATAATTGCGGCCAGTAGCGCTACGTTCAGCCTGGCGTTCATGAAGCTCGGGTTGCACCCGGATACCGGGGGCATTTACCTGCCCACCCGATTGTTGGGCCCAGCTCGTGCGCTTGAGCTGGTTTTAACCGGTAAAACAATCGGAGCGGAAGAGGCTGAAAGAATAGGATTGATAAACCTGGTTGTACCGGATGATGAACTGGCGATCAGATCAAAAGAGATGGCACTAAAGCTGGCTCACGGTCCATCAAGGAGTATAGCGATGGCCAAGTCCAGCATCTATAGCGCCGCGAGTATGGATATGGAGTCGATACTGGAGAGTGAAGCTCGTGCGATCAGTCTGACAATGGCAACAGACGATGCGCGAGAGGGAATAAGAGCTTTTCTGGAAAAGAGAAAGCCTCAGTTCAAAGGAAAGTAATTTTGGCTGTCACGATAGTAACCGCGGGCAAGGGCGGAACGGGTAAGACGACCATAGCCGCTCTTTTAATTGATCTACTTTCGAAAAAAGGGACCGTTCTGGCCGTCGACGCCGATCCAAGCACCAACCTCAACCTGGCGCTTGGAATGCCCGTGGAAGAAACAATCGGCAAGATCAGAGAGGATATGGCGGTGGCGGTCAAAAGCGGCACATACGATAACAGCGTATCCAAACCAGACTATATAGAGATGAAGATAATGGAGTCGCTGGTCGAGTCAGAGAAGGTGGATTTACTTGCCATGGGGCGTCCGGAGGGGCCGGGGTGCTACTGCGCGGCAAACAACATGCTCAGGGCGTCAATTGACCGCCTGGGGAAGAATTATGATTACGTGGTAATTGATTGCGAAGCGGGCATGGAGCATGTGAGCCGCCAGACGACCAGGGATATAGATATATTGCTTATCGTCTCCGATCCTACCATAAGAGGTATTATAGCCGCTTCGAGGATGAAACCTCTGATAAAAGAGATGAGGGCTAGGGTAGAGCAGATATGGCTGATAGTAAACAGGGTAGATGGAGATCTTCCTGAGGAAATACTGAACGCGGTAAAGGAAAACGAGCTTGACCTGCTGGCCAGCATCCCCGCGGACCCAAATCTGGCTGCACTTGAGTTGAAGGGTGAGCCCTCAATAAACCTTCCGGTGGAATCACCGTTGAAGACAGGGATAGCTGAGATCGCCGGTAAACTGGGACTTTGAGTCAATCAAGAGGCAAGTCCTCTTCAGATGCGTCGGCTTCCGAACGAGGCCATTACGAACATAAATACTTAAGGAAGGAGAAAAACAACATGGAAGTAATCGGAGAGAACATTCACATCATCTCCAAGCAGATCCGGGAGGCCGTTGACAATCGCGACAAAGGGTTTATTCAGGACCTGGCCAGAAAACAGCAGGAGGCAGGAGCCAAATTCCTGGACCTGAACATCGGTCCGCGGAAAAAGGATGGCGTGGAGGTCATGCAATGGATGGTTGAGACAGTCAAAGAGATAACAGATCTCCCTATCTCTCTGGATACCACCAATGCCGCTGCTATTGAAGCCGGACTTAAGATGCTGCCGCCAAAAACCATAATAAACAGTACAAACGCCAACCCTGAAAGGATGCAGGTTCTCATGCCTATGGCGGCTGAGCACGATGCGATGCTGATTTGCCTGACCTTGAGAGCCACCGGCCTGCCGGCTACGGCGGACGAGCGAGCCGAAATCGCCGCCACCGATCTGATGATGACCGCTATGGAATACGGTCTGCCCATGGAGAATATCATATTCGATCCTCTGGCTATGACCGTCAATGGAACGCAGTCTCATGGCCCCGAGGTTATAAAGGCGACGCAGGTCATAAAATCGTTGAACGATCCGCCCTTCCTTACCACCTGCGGGCTTTCCAACGTCTCAAATTCCTGCCGTGACGAAGTTCGGCCCATTCTCAATCGAGTGTATGCCGCCATGCTGGCCGGAGCCGGGATGGACTGGCCGATCGCCGATGCTTTTGACCAGGAACTTCGTAAAGTAATTGACATAGTTAATAACCGTGATGACTCAACACCGCTCAATAAGTTGTATCTTGCGCTGCATGATGCCTCGGCAGCGGGTGCCGCCGAGGAGTTTGATTTCAGCATCGTTGATCAGAATGACCCCGAGCAGGTTGCTGTCATGAAAACCGCCAAGGTGCTGTTAAACCAGACGCTTTACGCTCACGGTTTTCTAAATCTCTAAAAATCAAAACAGCCTCCCGGAGTCAAATTCTCCGGGAGGCTGTTCTTAAATCATCTCCGTATCGCGGTTATCTTCCGAATTCCCTTTCCAAACGGGACAGGTCGAGACTGATGATAGAAGGCCTGCCATGGGGACATGTGCGGGGTGAGGCAGTCTCCTCAAGTTCCCTCAACAACTGTTCCATCTCCTGTAAACTGAGCGCCTGCCTCGCTTTGATAGCTCCGTGACACGCGAGTGAAGCCGCGATTCTCTCCATCGTCGAGCTGGTAAGTAGATCATCCAGGAAGTCTATCGTCTCCAGTAGAAAAGGAACTATCTCCTGCCGACTGAGAAACGCCGGAATTGCGCGTAAAAGATAGGTCCTCTCACCGAATTGCTCAATATCAAAACCTGATTCCCTCAGTTCATCCAGGTGAGTACTGATGACCTCAGCCTGACTGGCTGTCAGGTCTACGCTGACAGGTTCAAGCAACCCCTGTACCTCTATGTTTGAATCTGCTTGTTGACGGCGGACCTTCTCAAAAAGGACCCTTTCATGCGCCGCGTGTTGATCGATGAGAAAAAGTCCGTCGGGGCCTTCAGCCAGTATATACGTCCCGTGAAATTGCCCGATAATGCGCAGTATGGGAAGATGAGTCGAGACTTCTCCGCGACTTACCTCTGTTAGTGCCTGTCTGGCCTGATAGGGTGTATGCCGTGCCGTTTCAGGTAACGGTATCGGTGACGGAATGGCGTTCGAGGTCAGTTGGGTGCGCTCATTAATGGCGGGAACGACCGGTTTACCGATGAGCGCCTCGCGTACAGCTTTCTGAACCGTGGTGAAGATCGTCCCTTCATCACGGAACTTGACCTCGCGCTTGGTCGGGTGAACGTTTACATCAACTTCGCTCGATGGTATAAAGATGTTCAGAACTACTACCGGATGTTTACCGGAGATGAGCATACCCCGATACGCTTCTTCAGCGGAGTAATTGAGCATACGGCTCTGCACCCATCTCCTGTTGACAAAAAAGCTCAGGTAATTGCGGTTCGAGCGTGATACTGTGGGCGGGCTTACGAACCCGGATAGTCGCACCGAATGGCCTTCCAGCAGGCCTTCATGGGAAAGCTCTATCATCGATTCCGCGATATCCAGTCCATACGCTTCAACAAGTACGTCCTTCAGACTGCCATTTCCTGGTGAGCGCAGAGTTGTCCGGCCATTTATTAAAAGTTCCAGCTTGACCTCCGGATAGGCCATACTGTACTGGGTAACCATGTGGCTTATATGACCGCTCTCAGTTGATGTTGACTTTAAGAACTTCAGTCGAGCCGGCACGTTCTGAAACAGGTTTGTTACGGTTACAGTCGTGCCAGGCGGTGCGCCCTGTTTGCTGCGGCTCTTGATTACGCCGCTCTCCAGTTTTAGGCTGGTTCCTGCGACATCACCGGCGTTCCTTGTAATCAGTGAAACGTCGGAGACAGAAGCGATCGTTGGTAGCGCCTCGCCCCGGAATCCAAGAGTCGAAAGATTTTCGATGTCGGCCTCGGAGCTTATCTTACTGGTGGCATGCCGATGGAAGGCCAGCTCTATCTCACCCTCAGCGATACCCGACCCGTTATCAGAAACGCGAATCAGATCCTTTCCGCCTCCTTTGACTTCAATCGATATCTGAGTAGCGCCGGAATCAAGGGAATTCTCGATGAGTTCCTTTACGACGGAGGATGGCCGTTCAACCACCTCACCGGCGGCGATTTTAGAGACAACGATAGGGGGTAGAGTCTGAATCGGCAAAACTTCCTCACCCTGAATAATTATGTCTTATTTTACCAGAGCCGGTTCTACTTCCACAAAAAAGATGCGTGCCCGAAAACGGCGATTAGTTCGGCCGCAAATGGCATACTGTCAATATACGGTTTACCCTCCGCCATGCAAACATACCGTTTCATCACATAGTTCAAATTTTTGCCGTATGTTTACCGCAATGAGCATCCCCTCACCTTGCGTTTCCATTCATTTTGTCTTAGAATAAGCCTAGAATCGCAACATCTTATTCAACCCCTTAGGAGGCCATCTGGTGAAAACCGTCTCTCAACGTTTGGAAGAGCTGCGCGAGCGCCGGGGAAAAGAACTGGCAATGGGAGGCCCTGACCGGATAAACAAACAGCATGATTCAGGTAAGTTGACGGCAAGGGAAAGGCTCCACCTGCTATTCGATGAAGGAAGTTTCGTAGAAACCGACATGTTCGTGAGGCACCGGTGTGACATGTTTGGCATGGAAAAAACATTCATTCCCGGCGAGGGAGTCGTCACCGGCTATGGGATGGTTGAAGGCAGAAAAGTATGCGCGTTCGCCCAGGACTTCACATCTACCGGTGGCACACTGGGTGAGATGCACGCTAAAAAGATATGCAAGGTAATGGACCTGGCCATGAAAACAGGGTGCCCCCTCATAGGTCTGAATGACTCAGGCGGCGCGAGAATCCAGGAGGGCGTAGACGCGCTCAGCGGATACGGCGACATATTCTATCGGAACGCAATCGCCTCGGGCGTTATACCTCAAATATCCGCCATAATGGGGCCGAGCGCCGGAGGCGCCGTTTATTCGCCGGCAATGACGGACTGGATCTTCATGGTCAAGAAAACAAGCTATATGTTCATCACCGGCCCGGGAGTAATTAAAGAGGTGACCGGTGAAGAGATCACGTCAGAGGAACTTGGCGGCGCAATGTCCCACTCGACCAAGAGCGGGGTGTGCCATTTCGCCTGTGAAAGCGACGAGGACGCGATAGAGAAGGTAAAGGAGTTGCTCAGGTATCTGCCCAACAACAATATGGAAGACCCGCCCATGGTTCAAACGGAGGACGATCCGGACCGGACCGAACCCGGACTCGATACCTTAATCCCGGATAACCCCCAGCAGGTTTACGATATGAGAAAAGTAATTGAGGCGATAGTCGACAACGGGGTGACCGTCGAGCCTCATTATCATTATGCTAAAAACCTCATCGTTTGCTTCGCCCGCCTCAACGGCAGAGCGGTGGGGATCATCGCCAATCAGCCGATGCACCTGGCCGGTTGCCTCGACGTTGACGCCTCGGATAAACTCACCCGATTTGTCAGGTTCTGCGACGCCTTTAACATACCCATGCTCACCATCGCTGACGTCCCTGGATATCTCCCCGGCACCAATCAGGAGTGGTCGGGAATAATACGGCATGGCGCGAAGATACTCTGGTGCTATTCGGAGGCGACCGTTCCCAAAGTCACATTAATCACTCGGAAAGATTACGGTGGATCTTATCTGGCGATGTGCAGCAAGGCGCTTGGCGCTGATCTGACGTTCGCCTGGCCGACGGCCGAGATCGCTGTCATGGGAGCCCAGGGAGCTATCCCCATCCTTTATGGCAAAGAGATAAAAAAGGCGGAAGATCCCGAAGCGGTGAGGGCACAGAAGCTGGATGAATACAAGGATGCGTTGTACAACCCTTATATCGCGGCAGCCCGCGGACTGGTGGACGAGGTGATAATGCCCAGTGAAAGCAGGCCCAGGATAATCAATGCTTTCGAGATGCTCGATACCAAGCGTGAGGTAAGGCCACCGAAGAAGCACGGCAACATACCGGTATAGGATGTCAATCATGGAGGATAAGAAAAAGCTGTCAGCCATTACCGCTGCCATAAACGCCTACATCGAGGAAGAGTCAGCGCCTGGAATTCGAAAGCAACCTGTACCCGAGGTAAGCTTATGGAGGGCATCAGGACGGCAGGAGATAATGATGATGTCCAATCTATGGCAGCGTAGAATCGTACCGTTACGTTGAATCTGAAAGGAGCTTTTAAGTGAAGGGAATTAAAGAGGGCACGATTAAGGCCAGAGACCTTACCTCGGATAAAGTAAAGGAGAGGCCCAAACAGCCCAATCCTGTCAAAATATGTGATACCACTCTTCGCGACGGACATCAATCCCTGCTGGCCACCCGCATGCGCACCGAGGATATGGAATACGTGGCGGAGGAAATCAGCAAATGCGGCTTTCATGCCGTCGAGGTATGGGGAGGCGCCACATTCGATGTTCCGCACAGGTACCTGGGGGAGGATCCGTGGGAACGCCCCAGAACCCTGAAAAAACTGATTCCCGATACCCCTTTTCAAATGCTGCTGAGGGGACAGAACATCGTTGCCTATCGCAATCACCCGGATGACCTGGTAGACGCCTTCGTCGAGCAGGCGGCGGAAGTCGGGATCGATATTTTCCGCGTCTTCGACGCTGTTAACGACGAGCGAAATATGGAAAGAGCCGGAAAGGCGGTCAAAAAGGTAGGTAAGCATTTCCAGGGAACGGTATGCTATTCACTGACCCAGCCGCGTATGGGCGGTCCTGTATACAACGTCGACTTTTATGTAAACAAGGCGATCACTCTCCAGAACATGGGCGCCGATTCGATTTGCATCAAGGATCAGGCCGGACTGATATCACCGTATGACGCGTTCGAACTGATAAAGGCGCTTAAGAAAGCTTTGAGTATACCGGTGGAATTGCACACCCACTACACCAGCGGACAGGCCTCTATGTCATATCTAAAAGCGATTGAGGCTGGTGTCGATATCATCGATACAGCGATATCGCCGTTTGCTTTGCGAACATCCCAGCCCGCGATAGAGCCATTGATAGTTGCCCTCTACGGAACCGAAAGGGATACCGGTCTCGATGTTGAGCAGATATTCAAGGTCGCGCAGATGCTCGAGGAAATAGCTCCCAAATACCGCGATTTCCTTGATACGTCTTCAATGTCGGTAATCGATTCCGGCGTGCTGGTCCACCAGATACCCGGCGGGATGACCAGCAATCTTGTATCTCAGCTCAGGCAAGCGGGCTCGCTTGATAAGCTGGCGGAAGTGCGAGCCGAAACCGCCAGAACACGCGCTGAACTGGGTTACCCGCCCCTCGTAACACCCACAAGCCAGCTGGTAGGTGTTCAGGCTGTCCAAAACGTGCTTGGCGGAAGATACAATATGATAGCCAAAGAGACCAGGGACTATTGCTATGGACTCTACGGCAAGCCGCCGGCTCCTATTGATAAAAACGTGCAGAAGGCTATTCTGAAAGGATATGAACGGGGAGAAAAACCCATTACGGGAAGGGCCGCGGACGAACTGGAGCCCGAACTGGAAAAAGCCAGGGAGGAATCAAAGGAATTTGCCCGAAACGATCAGGACGTACTCCTGTATGCTATGTTTCCTACCACAGGCGCCAGGTTCCTGAAGTATAAGTACGGGATTGATAAGACAATACCTCCCGACTGGAAACCGCCAAGCGCTCCAAAGACACTGGAAGAGGTCAGACGGGAGGACGATTTGATCGCGAAGGCTAAAGCCGGCGAATTGACTGAGAAAAAAGAAGCGCCGCCGAAAGGAGGCGGAGTCAGAACCTTCAATGTGTATATAGGTGACGAGTTTTACGAGGTTGATGTTGAGCCGGTGGGCAATGCCCCAGTTGCGGTCAATCAGTCCGTAAGGTCCCAGCCGGCACCACCCACGGATGCCGGAGCCCAAAAGCCGGAAACTCCTTCGGTAACTGCGAGCGTTGAAGGAGAGCCGGTTGTCGCGCCGATGCCCGGCATGATTATAAATTACACTGTAAATGTCGGTGATAAAGTATCGGCGGGTGACCCGCTGGTAATACTCGAGGCCATGAAGATGCAGAACACTATTTCAGCTCCGGTCGGAGGTACCATTGCCTCTATCAACTGCAAGCCGGGGGCGAATGTCGCCAGAGAAGATGTTCTGGCAGTGATAAAGTCGTGATGATCTATCGGTTATAATACGGAGCGCCAGCTATTAATGATCCAACTTATTCCCGATAAGTGCGGAAGTCAGACGATAATTGCTGGATAAACGTGAATTTATGGAGGTAGAAGGATGAGAAGCAAGGTCTCGATAATAGGCGCTGGTAACGTGGGGGCAACCTGCGCCTTCAGGATTGCCGAATGGGGGTATTCCGACGTTGTGCTGGTCGATATAATCGAGGGCATGCCGCAGGGAAAAGGCCTGGATATGCTGGAGGCCACTCCGATATTGGGTTCGGACATAACTGTAACAGGCACAAACAGCTACGAGGAAACGGCTAACTCTGATATCGTGGTTATAACATCGGGTATAGCCAGAAAACCGGGGATGAGCCGGGATGATCTGGTTCTTACCAATACAAAAATTGTACAGGAAGTCACTGAAAACGTTGTCAAAAACTCGCCTGACTGCATCATAATTGTGGTATGTAATCCGCTTGACGCCATGGCTCAACTGGCGTTACATGTCAGCAAGTTCCCGAAGAACAGGGTCTTCGGGCAGTCAGGAGTTCTGGACAGCGCCCGATTTCGCACGTTCATCGCCCAGGAACTTAAGGTTTCTGTTAAGGATGTGTTCACCTGCGTCCTCGGTGGCCATGGTGATACGATGGTTCCGGTCATAAGTCTCTGTACCGTGGGAGGAATTCCCATTACCGAGCTCTTGCCGAAGGATAAGATTGATGAGATGGTAAAGCGCACCGTCAATGGTGGTGCCGAGATCGTAAACCTGCTAAAAACCGGGAGCGCTTTCTATGCCCCAGGCGTGGCTACGGCTCAAATGGTGGAAGCGGTATTACTCGACCAGAAAAAAATACTGCCGTGCTCTACACTGCTTGAGGGAGAATATGGAATAAACGGTGTATTCGCGGGCATCCCGTGTAAGCTGGGTAAGGATGGTGTCGAGCAGATTGTTGAATTGAAGCTCTCGGATGACGAGAACGCCGGCTTGAAGAAATCCGCCGAGGCTGTCCGGGAGTTACTCAACGTTATGGGGATCTAGCGCTCGAAAAAGCATACCGCCAAAAATACGAGGGCCTGATTCCCTTTGAGAGAGGGGAACAGGCCTTTCAATTGTTAAGACTTCTCGTTGTCGAGCAGGAGAGATAAATGAGAGATATAAACACAGGTGATGTAACAGCGACTGTGTCTAGATTATGTAAAGAGGCCAATTTCTACCTCGGTGATGATGTCCGTTCAGCCCTCCAGAGGGCAAAGGATTCGGAGAAGTCAGAGATCGGCAAAGAGGTGATAGAACAAATCCTGAAAAACGCCGATATAGCCGCCAGTGAACAAATACCGTTGTGCCAGGATACCGGCCTGGCGGTGGTGTTCCTGGATATAGGGCAGGATGCCCATATCTCAGGCGGCGATCTCTATCAGGCAGTGGAGGAGGGGATAAGGAAGGGTTACGAGGAAGGCTTTCTCAGAAAATCTGTGGTCGAACATCCATTTTCGACACGTGATAATTCCAGAGACAACACACCACCGGTTATCCACACCCGAATAGTTTCTGGTGATCGATTGAAGGTGATCGTAGCACCGAAAGGCGGCGGCAGCGAGAATATGAGCAGGGTAACGGTGCTCAAGCCCGCTCAGGGACGCCGGGGTATTATAGACTACGTGGTCCAGGTCGTAGTTGAAGCCGGCAGCAATCCATGTCCGCCATTGATAATAGGAGTTGGTATAGGGGGCACCATCGAGCAAACGGCCCTTATAGCCAAAAGATCGCTGCTTCGCGAAGTGGGCAAGCCCAATCCCGACCCCGAGATCGCCGAGCTGGAGACCGAACTTCTGCAGCGGATCAACGAATCCGGCGTAGGGCCTCAGGGATTTGGGGGAACCTCCACAGCGCTCGCCGTTCATATAGAGACCTATCCAGCCCACATAGCAAGTATGCCGGTGGCTGTCAATATCCAGTGTCATAGCGCGAGGCACAAGGAAGCTGTATTGTAAGGTTGTAAGGTAAAAACCATGAAAAAGATCAATCCGAAAAAGACCGACTTTATCCAGAGGATTAACGCTATAAGCGGCCAGAATGCTGGACAGTGTTACCAGTGCGGTACCTGCTCAGCGGCGTGCCCTAACGCGGAAGATCTGGACTTGCTGCCCAGACAAATAATGAGGCGGACGCAACTGGGTATGGAGGCAGATGTCAAGAATGCCACGGCCCCCTGGATATGCGCTTCGTGCCTTTCATGTACGATTCGTTGCCCTAGGGGAATAGACCTGGCAAGGGTTATGGAAGCCATAAGGCTTCTTAAACTGAGGGATAATGTGGATTATGTCAATCCAAGAGAGCTTTCGCTCGAGGTACTGGAGGATTTGCCTCAAATCGCGCTGATAAGCAGTTTTAGAAAACACACAGCCTGAGGAATGAGAAATGAAGTTGAACTATCTGCCGGGATGTACACTGAAAACCAGAGCCACAGAGCTTGATACGACCACAGTTGCCGCCATGGAGAAGCTTGGTATCGAGCTTGAGGAACTTCCCAGGTGGAACTGTTGCGGCACAGTCTATTGCTTCGCCGAAGATGACTTGATGCACCAGATAGCGCCCGTCCGTAATCTCATCAGAGCCCAGGAGCAGGGTGGTGGCAAGCTGGTGACCGTGTGCTCATTCTGTTATAACACCCTTAAACGCGCCAGTCTGTTAATGGAAAATGACGAGGAGAAGCTCAACATCCTGAATGATTTCATGGATGAAGAGCCTGACTACACCAGAAGCGTAAGTGTGGTTCACCTACTCGAGTTAATTCGTGATGATATTGGCTGGGAAGAGGTGGCCAGACATGTCGAGAATCCCCTGAAAGGACTTAAGGTTGCGCCCTACTATGGGTGCACTCTCCACAGGCCGAAGGAGGCGGCGATTGAGCCCGCCGATAATCGAACCGTGTTGCCCGACCTGCTCAAGACTCTGGGGGCTGACGCTGTTAAATTCCCGGACGAGGACAAGTGTTGCGGGTCTTATCAGGTGGTAGCTAATCCGCAAATACCCTTGAACCGCGCGAGAGAGATACTTAATTCGGCTCGTGAAAAAGGTGCCGAGGTTCTCTGCGTGAGTTGTCCTCTTTGTGAATGCAACTTGAGGCAAATGCAAATAAAACTCAGGGAAGAAGAGGGATTCAGGGAACTCCCTATAATCTATTTCACGCAGCTTATGGCGCTGGCCTTCGGTCTGGAGTCCAGCCTGTGTCAATGCGAAGCCTCAGTGGCTGACGCGAGCCCGGTTCTCGAAAACAAGGGAATTCTACCCGCACGATCAAAGGCTTGAGAGAGTCTGGTTAACCTTTGAAAACTGGTAAAGCGGTGATATATCACGGAACTGAGGGCAGGTTTTTTTGCGCAAGGTCGGCTGAGTCGCAGCACCAGTAGTTTGCGACGAGGGATCATAAACTATGGAGGATACCACTGTGGAAGAGCAAATTGCAGCGGTTGAGACAAGAATGATACCAATATTCATAATGGGGAAGAGATATGATGTCCCTGAGGGACTGACCATAATGAAGGCGCTGGAATATGCCGGGTATCAATACATACGGGGATGTGGGTGCCGGGGGGGCATATGCGGCGCCTGCGGAACGATTTACCGCAAGCCGGGCGATTACAAAATATACAGCGCGCTTGCCTGTCAGACAGCCGCCGAACCGAACATGTATTTGACCCAGTTGCCGTTCTTTCCGGCAAATCATGTCGCATGTAATTACGAGGAACTTGCGGGAAAACCGGAGGAGATTTACAAACTGTACCCTGAGTTGTTCAGATGCGTAGCATGCAACGCGTGCAGCAAGATATGCCCGATGGATGTTCCCGTTATGGACATAATATCCTACATCAAACAGGGTAATATTGAAAAAGCTGCCTTTGAATCCTTCGATTGTATCCAGTGCGGTCTCTGTACCAGCCGCTGCTTTGCGGAGGCACCTCAGTACCATATCATGCAGCTGGCCAGGCGTTTATATGGAGGCAAGCTGGCGCCACAGGCCAAACATAACGCCCGTGCGGCTCAGGCTGTTAAATACGAACATAAGTTCAATGATATGCTGGATGAACTGAAAAAGATGAGCGTCGATGAGTTGAAGAAAACCTATACGGAAAGGGAGATAGAGCCCGAGACAGCGGGAGAGGATTGGCAACCAAAGGACTTCAGATTCCTGCTAGATGATTTCAAGAAACAGGCAGTGTAAGGAGAAGGATATGGCTTACCCGGAGAGTTTAAGAAACCTCATTAAGAAAGTGGAGGAGACCAGACCGGAGCGAGTGGAAAAGAAGAAAGCCGGCATCGAAGTGCCCATGCTGTCGCTCGATGAACGGAGTGAAATCCTTGAGAATTTTCACCCCGATTATATTCCAGGGACAAGAAGAGATCTCAGGGTGGGGCCAAGTAAGGGGTACGCTGTGGCTCACGAGTTCGCCGATCTTCTTGAATCGAAAAGCCGGGTCGATCCTGACAGGGTGGATCTCACAAAGATTGATTACGAGACCGATGTACTGGTGATCGGTGGAGGCGGTGCCGGAACGGCCGCGGCCCTGCTCGCTCAGGAAAACGGCGCTAAAGTTATTATCGCTACCAAACTGCGGCATGGAGACGCAAACACCATGATGGCGGAAGGGGGCATACAGGCAGCCGACAAGCTCTGGAAGGATTCGCCCGCCTATCACTATCTTGACACCATCGGAGGCGGCCATTTTACCAATGATCCTGACCTTGCCGCCAGGCTGGTAACCGAGGCTCCTGATGTTCTGAACTGGCTTGAAAGACTCGGTATGATGTTCTGGAAGAATTCCGATGGCACCATGGACACTTTGCCGGCAGCGGGATTCAGTCGCAGCCGACTGCACTATTCCGGGGATATAACCGGCGCGGAGATAATGCGTGTGATCAGAGATGAAGCCAGAAACCGGAAAGATGATATCACCGTGCTCGAGTTCTGCCCGGCAGTAGACCTTATACTCGACGAGAACGGCCAATGCGCCGGCGCGCTTATGTACAATCTGGATACCGAAGAATACTTCATAATCAAAGCCAAAGCTACCGTAATAGCTACAGGGGGTTCAGGCAGGCTTCACGTTCAGGGATTCGTCACTACAAATCACTACGGAGCAACAGCCGACGGTATAGTCCTCTCATATCGAGCCGGCATACCGCTTAAATTCCTTCATACATTGCAGTATCATCCCACTGGCTGTATATTCCCCGAGCAGCTCGAAGGTTTGCTCATAACCGAGAAGTTCAGGGCCGCCGGAGCCAATGTACTCAATGTCGACGGCGAGCAGTTTGTATACGAACGCGAGCCAAGAGATATTGAAGCAGCAGCGTACATCAGGGAATGCGCTGAGCGGGGCAAGGGTGTTCCAACTCCTACGGGGAAACAGGGTATATGGCTTGACTCTCCCATGCTGGACCTGATTCACTGGGAGGGATATGTCAGGAAAGAGTTTCCCGGCAAGTGTAAGCAGTTCGGAAGGCACGGGATTGACATATCCAGGGAGCCTATGCTTGTATATCCAACACTCCATTATCAAAACGGTGGTGTGGAGTTTAAGGCATCGGGCGAGACGAGTATACCGGGACTTTACCTCGCCGGTGAGGTTGGGGGAGGTATACATGGTGAGAATCGGCTGATGGGTAACTCGCTGCTCGATATCCTGGTGTTCGGCAGGATATCGGGTGAGAACGCCGCGATATATGCCAGAGAGCACTCAGAGTCAGGAAAACTGAGCCTGGAACATGTGAGAGCATACAACCGGGAAGTGGATGAGGCCGGCATTGAAACTGACATCGTCTCTCCGATGTTGCTTCCAAATTACACCAGTCCGGAGGTAAGGGAAAGGCAGCTGAGTTCAAAATATGTTGGCAATCTAAGATAAGCTTAAACGTTGTTTTTTTTGCATTCCAAATAGTTAACGGAAATTCTGATCCGGGTGGTTAACCAATGAGGAGGGTGTATGGCACTTCGAATCAGTTCCCCGATCGATTCCACGACAATCGACAAGTTGAAAGCGGGCGACCAGGTGGTTATCAGCGGCACTCTTTACGTCGCCAGGGATGCGGCGCACAAACGAATGATTGAGGCGCTTGAGATGGGAGAGGGCCTCCCATTTGATATATCAGGCCAGACTATATACTATATGGGTCCCTCACCAGCTAAACCAGGTCAGGTAATCGGCGCGGCGGGGCCAACCACAAGCGGAAGGATGGACGCTTACGCGCCAAGACTGATGGAGGCAGGCCTTAAAGCTATGATTGGTAAAGGTCTCCGCTCTGATGAAGTCAAGAATGCCATGAGGAAGCATAAGGCCGTTTACCTTGCTGCCATCGGGGGGGCGGGAGCGCTTATCTCAAAGAGCATAAAAAGCTCCGAGATCGTGGCCTACGAGGACCTTGGAGCCGAGGCGCTGCGAAAGCTTGAGATTGAGGATTTCCCGGCCACGGTTATCAACGACATTCACGGGGGAGACCTGTACCAGGAAGGTAAAGCCAGGTACCGGGTGCCGGCGGGCTGATAACCTGAAAGTACATGGTCGCTGGACTTACGGCATCTCCAGTCGGCCGACCGCGATTTTCAGAAGTCCGGCGACACTCTTAGCGTCACATATTTCGCCGCTGAAAATCATTTGAAGAGCCTCATTCAGTGATACGAGAAGAACATCCGATATTTCATCGTCATCAGTATTGCTCTCCTCGCGTTTCAAATCAGTGGCCAGGAACAGGTGCAGATACTCGGTGGAGTAACCGGGACCCGCGTAAAACCCTCCAAGTTGCTCTATATTGCCGGCTGAGTAACCCGTCTCCTCCTCGAGTTCACGGATAGCGCACTCCAGGGGCGACTCACCAGGTTCCCTTTTGCCGGCGGGAACTTCAATAAGCGAATCCCCAACGGCTGTCCGGAACTGTTTGACAAGTATCACGTTATCATAAGCGTTAATGGCTACTACTACGACAGAGTCGGTATGTTCCACGATCTCACGAGTTGTTCGCCTCCCTGAAGGAAGCTCAACTGAGTCGACTCTGAGGTTTATCATCCTTCCCTGATAAACCGGATTGCTCTCCAATACCCTCTCGCCTCTTACCATTTTACCTCGGCCTCCGGTTCCAGCTTGAGAACCATGGCGTTCTCATCGCAGTCAGGGTATTTGGGGCACCTCTGACACTCACCCCAAACCTTTCTGGGAAGCTCCATTAGGTCAATCTCTGAGAATCCGAACCGGCTGAAGAACCCTGGTTCATAAGTGAGGGCGAAGACAACCGGCGCGCCCAGGTCCCTGGCTTCTTTAAGGCAGGCCTGGACTATGGCCGCCCCCACACCCCGCCCCTGCCTTTCCTCGGCTACAGCTACCGCCTTTATCTCCAGGAGGTCAGACCAGCATATGTGAAGAGCTCCACATCCAACGACCTCATCCTCTTCCCGTACAACGTAGAAATCCCGCATGTTCTCATACAGCTCGCTCAGCGGCCTGGGCAGCATGAGGCCCCGAGACCCGTATTTGTTGACGAGTTTGTGTATCTGCGTGACGTCCTTTATCGTCGCTTTGCTGGCTTTCATTTCTCTGTATCTCTGCCAATGCTGAGTTTCTTCAGCAGTATCTGGTAATAGGATGATCTGGGCTGTAACCTTAACAATCGTGTTACCAGTGGACTCCTTCTGATCTTGATTGTATCGACATTCCTCAGTGAGACCTCAACCTGTCCATCAATGCTTACCCTTGACTCGTGGGCTGTCTGCACGGCAAGCTCTACTTCAGTATCATCAGGCATTACCAGCGAAGGTGACGGGCCTTTGATGGGTATCAGCGGTGTGAGAACGAATTCCCTCGCGTTGGGGAAAAGCATCGGCCCGCCGGCCGCCAGTGAGTAAGCGGTACTTCCAGTGGCGGTTGCCACCACCACCCCATCTGTTGTGTAACTCGCGACCGGCTGTCCATTGATGTTAGCCTTTATCTTTATGACCCTTATGACAGATCCGCGCCCCACAACAACATCGTTCAACGCGTGTGCTGTGATAAAATCCGAATGTAAGGGCAGCTCGACCTCAAGCATTGCCCTTTCGTCAATCCATCCAGCGCCATTCATCAAGTCGGGTATTCTATCCATTGCCTCGGACGCGGGGAATTCCGTGGTGAAACCAAGGGTGCCCATGTTAATGCCCAGAATGGGTATACCAGCGGGTGAGGCCAGTCTGGCCACACGGAGAATAGTTCCATCGCCTCCAAGGCTTATAATGACCGCCGTTCCGGAAAGCCTCTTACTTGCCGTGTTCTCGTCGGACGCGGGGCAAAGCCAGGAATCAACTTTCTTCTCTTTCAGGAAGCCCTGAAGATTCCGGGCGAATTCCTCAGATTCAGCAATACGCGCGTTGTAAAGTATGCCAGCCTTTTTCATTTGTGCCACTCATTTGATTCTAACACATCTCCTAACTCCTCAACCATCCTCTCCCAGTGAGTACCTTTCCAGTAAACCCGTCCACATTCAGGGCACTGCATGAACGTATTACGGGTTTCGAATACATATGGTGGAACAAGATTCCTTATCTCCTCCTTTTCTCTCGTTACCAGCCTGGTATTACATTCCATGCATATGGTAAACGGATCGGACTCACCTCCAAGTTCCAACTCGTCAATAACCTGCTGTAACTGCTCTTTAACCTCGCCCGCCTCTATTAATAAAGCCCGGGCCTTTCCCGAGGTTACGACCCTTCTTTTCATTATCCCCGAATCCCTTGTCAGTAGAACCCTGCCCTCTTTCCACGCGATCTTCAGGAGCTCGTCATCGTGGGCCCCGTTTATGAACATGGTGTCATAGCCCAGCATCCTGAGCCTCCGGGCAAGTTTCCCCGCGTTAACGTCGACGATGAACCTTTCTTTCACATCTTCAATAATAACATGATCAATTATGCCCTTTCATTACAACCTGGAACAGCGTTTTATTCGTAAACCGTTCAGCCGGCGGACTAACAGTATATCAGGTAATAACACCACACCAGACCAGCGCTTTGTTATCACCTCATGGAGGCAAAAAAGCAGCGATTGATATGATGCCGGCATGGAATGACTTCAATCGCTGTTCTGGGTACAGGACAAATCTGCTATAATGCATCTACCATGCCTGAATTCGAGATAATCGATCACACCGCCGACACCGCGATTGTCGCGTATGGTGATAACATGGAAGAGCTCTTCATTAACGCGGCTCGCGGAACTATGAGTCTGGTCGCTGACCTCGAAAAAGTCGAGCCTGTTGTTTCACATGTGATAACAGCGGAAGCGGCCAACCAGGAAGAGCTCCTCGTGGCATGGATCAACGAGCTGCTGTATTTATTTGATGCTGAAGAGCTCATATTCAGCCGCTTTGTGATTGACTTCGTCGGGACTGACCATGTGAAAGCCACTGGTTACGGTGAAAAAGTCGATGCATCCCGGCATGACCTGAGGACACAGGTAAAGGCGGCCACATACCATGAACTGGAGATCAATGCGACGGACGGCTATAGGGCGCATATAATTCTTGATGTTTAAAGGGGATTAAGAGATGGCCCCCGAATTAAGAGATCACCTGAGGAAAATAGACGATTACCGATGGGAGATATCAACGGATTACAAGCAGGGCATGCTGGTACCGGGAATGCTTTATGCCAGCGATTCGATGATAGAGCAGATAGCAAAGGATAAAACTCCCGAGCAGGTAGCCAATGTCGCCTTTCTCCCCGGGATTGTAGGCAGGTCAATGGCCATGCCCGATATTCACTGGGGATACGGTTTCCCTATCGGTGGCGTCGCCGCCACGCGATTTTCGGATGGTGTGATTTCACCTGGCGGTGTCGGGTTCGATATTAACTGCGGTGTCAGGCTCTTGAGAACCGGATTGACGGAGGAAGAGGTCAGACCACGTATCAGGCAGATAATAGCTGAACTGTTCACGAGTATACCTTCAGGGGTAGGCTCAGAAGGCAGGATAAAACTGAAGGGTAACGAGATCAACAGGGTTTTGAGAAACGGCGCAAAATGGGCGGTGGATGAGGGTTACGGCAATGAAGATGATCTGGAGCGCACGGAGGATGGTGGCTGTGTCAAGTATGCGGACCCCGGGAGTGTCAACGAAAAGGCGAAAAAGAGGGGAGTTCCTCAATTGGGAACGCTCGGATCAGGGAACCACTTCGTTGAAGTCCAGGCGGTTGATCACATCTATGATGAGGATACAGCTAAGGCATTCGGGGTTGAAAGATTGGGACAGGTGCTGATTCTCATTCATACCGGTTCGCGGGGATTCGGGCATCAGGTATGCGACGACTATCTTAAAACAATGGGAAGTGCGGTAAAAAAATACGGCATTCAATTGCCGGATCGACAGCTCGCGTGTGCCCCGCTCAAATCGGAGGAGGGGCAGGCCTATTTATCGGCCATGGCATGCGCGGCGAATTACGCCTGGGCCAATCGTCAATGTATCACTCACTGGGTGAGGGAAGGCTTATCTAATATCTTCGGCCGGAACCTGGGAGAAGCCGGTCTCTACCTGATATATGATGTAGCCCACAACATCGCCAAAATTGAAGAGCATCAGTTTCAGGGTAAGATAGCAAAACTCTGCGTACATAGAAAGGGTGCCACCAGAGCGTTTCCGGCGGGGCACCCGGATGTCAGTCCAGTGTATAGACACGTCGGTCAGCCTGTGCTCATACCCGGCGATATGGGACGTTACTCCTATGTTGCCGTGGGAACCGAGACAGCAATGAATGAGACATTTGGTTCAACGTGCCACGGGGCAGGGCGAATTATGAGCCGCTCAGCGGCCAAGCGCGAACTGTCAGCTTCAGATGTTACCGATGTGCTGAGGGAGAAAGGCATTGAATTCAAGACAGCGAGCAAATCGGGCCTGGTGGAAGAGGCCTCAGAGGTATATAAGGATGTCTCAGATGTGGTCGACGTAGCGCATGGAGCCGGTATCTCCAGGAAGGTGTTTAAAGCGCGGCCAATCGGCGTGATTAAGGGGTGATTGGCCGCGTGTCGTTTGTACAAGAAAGGAGCCTTTTTGTAATGAAAAAAATATGCCTTATGAATTTTACACTGGTGGTCGCCATGTTCTTGTTGATCACCGGATGCGTGAGCAATTCACCGAGTGACAAGGACGTTAAGGAACATCATGAAACGCTCACTCAGGTATCGACCTTAGATGCCCTTCTAAACGGAATATACGATGGCGTGATCTCATATGAAGAGTTATCTGAATATGGTGATTTCGGTCTGGGCACATTTGAAGGACTGGATGGGGAGATGCTCGCTTTTGATGGAGAATTCTATCAGGTGAAGGCTGATGGGGTGGCTTACAGGGTCAAAGATGAGATGAACACACCGTTTGCGCAAATTGTGTTCTTCAACGCTGAGCAGTCCCTTCCTTTGGCCGACGAAATTGATTATGACAACCTTGACGATTTCTTAGATAACCATTTACCAACGGAAAATATTTTCTACGCCATAAGAATAGAGGGCAACTTCGATTATGTTAAAACTCGCAGTGTTCCCGGTCAATCAAAGCCATATCCACCGCTCGCGGAAGTAACAGTAGAACAGTCCACATTTGAATTCCACGATGTGGACGGAACGATTGTCGGGTTCAGGTCACCTCCATATGTAGGTGGAATTGGAGTGCCGGGATATCACCTTCACTTCCTCACCAAAGATGGTACGGCCGGAGGACATGTTCTGGAACTGGATGTAAATGAGGCTACAGCCTCGATAGACCATATATCGGATTTTTTCATGATATTACCCGGTGAAGGTAGTGATTTTTATCAGGTTGATCTGAATGAAGATAAACTGGACGATCTGCGTCAAGCGGAGCGATAATGGATGCGCTTCTTTTCGACTATTTCCATGAACTGCGAACTTGATCCAGCCATAGGTTAAGCTCTTCATAGAAGGCCAGGCGGTCTTCCCCTTCCGGTGCACTCATGGTAGCAGCTTCAACAGGATGAAAAACCTGCTCTTCTCCCGCTGGTTTTATGGGTAAAGATGTATTGCTCACTCCATCCCATTCCTTATTTACCGGAAGTCCGAGTCTCTCAAGAGGCGGATCGACCGTGGCGTCGATAAGGACGAAATCGCCATTGACCTCCGCGCGGCACGCGAGATGGTGACTCAACGGAAGCTTCATAGCCAGAGACCTCAGCCTCTCAGGCATATCTATTTCAAGGTCCGCCCAGTTAAAAGGAAAGACCGAATAAAGCACTGTCATACCCAGCCTCTCATACATGCCGGCCATAAGGAAGTGCTTTGGTGTGCATGAGCCCTTCCAGTATCTCAGGATGTCTGCATACGTCTCATGGCTGACAAGTTCGGGAATGACCGCGTACGGAATATCCCTGATGCTCTCGAAAATCTTGATTCTGGCCTCAATCGCTGTTTTCCCCACGGACCATTCCCGGAATTTCCGGTTGACCAGTTCCGACTGCATTGTCATCCCTCGAGTTCATTAAGTCCTGTATATTTGTCCAGGTACCGGCTCAGTTGAAAATCAAGCTCTCCTATCATAACTTCGGCTGTGGAGAATACCTCCGCCTCCACCAGATGCCCTCCGGAACAGCCCTTATCGCTGGCGAGCTGTATGTGAATATGGAGTATTCGTTCGCCATTCTTCAACGCCACGGAACCCTGCGCGCATACTATTTCCAGTGGACCTTCGTACCGATGCGATTCATATTTCCCCGGCAACTGCTTCAGGTAGTTTAGCGTAGCGCTATTTACCGAGCCTATTATGCCGATAATAATCCCTGATGTAATCTCCCGAGACGTGCAGAAGTGTTCTATTCCCTCGACTATGTCAACCCCTGGTTGTATTCTGAATACGTGTATATTCTTGAACATTAAAACAAATATCCGATTTCATCATTTACGGAAAACAGCCAAGCTGACAAGCCGCGATCTTTACATCCATCTCGTTGGCGGCATCCCCGATTCTCCGGGGGTTGATACCCATATCCTGCGCGATCTTAAAGGCAACCGGGCAGAGCAACTTGCCGTCCACCAGTGATGAACTTATTTTTTCTTTAATTTCCTCATCTGAGACCGTACTCATATTTTATCATCCTCCCTTAAAGATAAACCGTTTTATCGATTCGAAGTAAACATCCTTACCGACCAGCATTATATCATTATGCCCGGCATTCGGAACGATGACCAGCCGCTTCTGGTCAGTACCGATATGATTGTAAATCACTTCAGACTCATCAGGGGAGATCAGCGTATCCCGCTCGCCATGAATCAATAATGCCGGCATCGTGATCGTACTCAACAGTTCAAGGTTCTTCTTCTCGAACTCTTCCATGCCGGGTATAACAAGAGGCAATCCTATCTGGCCGAGTAAACGGCGGTTCTGAGTAAATCCGCTCTCCAGTATGAGGCCACTCATCCTCTCAGGATAGTTCGCAGCCAGTTCGATAGCCGACTGGCTGCCCAGTGAACGCCCCATTACGAACTTGTTGCTGGTGTAGCCACCGGAAAGGAGCATTTCTTCGAAATAATCCAAAATCAAATGAGCGTCTGAGGCGGCACTGGAAAACGCTGGAGTACCATTGCTTCTTCCATACCCACGATAGTCCGCCACGAAAAGGTTTATTCCGATCTGGTTGTAAAGCGGAGCGATCCAGTCATAGTCACTCGCCACTTCCCCGTTTCCGTGAAAATACAGGATCGACGGGGAATGCTGGCCGATGGGATAAAATCGGCAGGATATGGAGAGATCCTCCCAGACTGGCACAAAATGATCGACCACTCCGGCGGGACTCGGGGTCCAGTCCTGCCGCGGGAAGAACACAAATTGAATCAGGGAAGGATCGTCCAGTATGGAGTAGTCAAGTTGATCGGCCACGGACTTATATTATCATATCAATCGGCAGGCATACTACAGGAGACCAGCCGCTGTATTGCTGGGACTAATCCGCGCGCCTGAGTTCGAACACAACAGGGTTCTCAGGATCCGGGCAAGCTACCGTGGTCCTGCCTTGTTCGTTCTCCCAGGGGAATGAGCATCCCATTTGCAGCACCGTCGCGAAGGGGAACAGGGCACAGAAGGCCCAGGAACACATATCCGCCGGTGTAACTTGCCCGATGATGAATCGATCACCGACTTTATGGCCGGCCGAACATGTACCCTGCTGGGATATTACTATGGCTAATACGTCACGCATCTCTTCCATAGAAATCCTCAGACTTTGAACTCATTCAATTTTCCAAAATCGAGCGTGGCAAAATAATCCTCGATGGTTTCAGGCCTTCGGATCCGGACCACATCGCCGTTCTCCCTGAGAAGCAACTCAGCCGACCTCAGCTTGCCATTGTAGTTGAATCCCATGGCGTAACCGTGCGCCCCGGTATCGTGAATTACTATCAGGTCGCCGGGTTCCAGTTCGGGAAGCGGTCGATCAATGGCGAACTTGTCTATGTTCTCACAGAGAGAACCGGTAACATCGTAAAACCTGTCATGGGGAAGGTCTTCCTTACCCATGACCGTTATGTGATGATACGCCCCATAAATGGCCGGTCTCATGAGATCGGCCATCGTAGCATCAAGTCCGGCGAAATTCTTATAGGTACTCTTTACGTGACGCACGCGGGAAACGAGATATCCATAGGGTCCTGTGACCATTCGACCGCATTCCATGAATATTTTCACAGGCGCCAGTCCGTTTGCCTCAATGATCCCCTCATATCGCTGTTTTATTCCCTCGCTCACGGCGTTGAGGTCAACCGGCTGCTCCTCAGGCCTGTAGGGTATGCCTATACCACCACCGATATTCACGAACTCAAAACCAATCCCAAGTTCTCGTGCAATATCGACAACCAGATTGAAAAGTATCTCAGCCGTCTCCACGAAATAATCCCGATCAAGTTCATTGGAGGCGACCATGGCGTGAAGGCCGAATCGCGTGACGCCCCTGTCACGAGCCTGACGATACCCGTCGAACAGCTGTTCCCTGGTGAATCCGTACTTGGCTTCCTCGGGTTTACCAATGATCACATTCCCTCTCTTTAAAGAGCCGGGATTGTACCTCATACAGAGAATTTCGGGCAGTCCAGCGTGTTTTTCCAGGTAGCTGAGGTGTGTTATATCGTCCAGATTTATTATGGCTCCAAGTTGCCTGGCTTTAATAAACTCCTCTGCCGGGGTATCATTGGAGCTGAACATTATCTGCTCACCCGTGATGCCGGTCCTCTCAGCCAGTATCAATTCCGGAAGAGAGCTGCAATCGGCGCCAAATCCCTCAGCTTTGAGAATTTTCATCAGGAAGGGATTAGGAGTTGCCTTCACGGCGAAGAACTCTTCAAATCCCTGGTTCCAGTTAAAAGCCTTTTTCAAGTAACCGGCATTCTCCCTGATAGCCTTCTCATCATAAATGTGAAAAGGCGAGGGATACTGTGCAAGTATATCTTCAAGTTGCTGGTGTGAAAATGGAACTTTTTTTTCTACCACTTTTTATCCCTTACTCTGATCGTCAGTTGAATTAAGGAACCTCTGATCAACCCCCTTAAGTCCCACAGTCTCGGTCAACATATGATACATAAGTGAGAACGTATCAGTCAATCAAAATGGGTATATTAATGACCGCAGGTAAAGCATTATTAGAGATTTGAGCGCTTGAAGTTAAGTTCCCAGCACCCTCGTTGCCGCCTCCTGGAATTCGTTGAACACCTCAGAATCATATTTCTCTATCTCGCCCTTATCCGACAGGGTTGCCAGTTGTGGATCAAGCGGGATTTGCCCCAGTATCGGTGCGCCTGTCCTTGAAGCCATCTCTCCTACCCTGCTCGGCCCGAATATCTCTACCTTGTTGCCGGTCTCCGGTACCAGGAAATAGCTCATATTTTCGACCAGGCCCAGTACAGGCACGCTCATTTGATTGGCCATATTTACCGCCTTACGTACAACCATCGCGGCCAAATCCTGGGGACTCATAGCTATTATCACGCCGGATAGAGGCAATGATTGCATCACGGTCAGGGGCACGTCAGCGGTTCCGGGCGGTAAATCCACTATAAGATAGTCAAGTTTACCCCAGAGCACATCCTCCCAGAACTGCGTGACTGATTTCCCAACCAGCGGCCCTCTCCAGATAACGGCATCATCCTCATTGGGAAGCAGGAGGTTTATCGACATGATCTCAATACCGCTTTTAGATGTAACAGGCAGGAGACCGTTATCACTTCCACCTGGGCGTCCGTTAATACCGAACATCTTTGGTATGCTTGGCCCGGTGACGTCCGCATCAAGTATGCCCACGGCCTTTCCCTGTCTCCTCATAGCAATCGCGAGTAGAGCCGTAACCAGTGACTTGCCTACCCCTCCCTTCCCGCTCATCACCGCCACAACCTTATTGACTTTGTTGATATCCTTTGGAGTGGCCTGTTCAAAATCCACCGCGACCGCGTCGACACCCTCCAGGCCGGTCAGATTGTTTTGAATCTCGTTGCGCAGCCATTCCTGCACGTCAGAAGCCAGCGCGGCATCGGAGAGCGTTATCTTCATGCGGTTTTCCTTTATCTCAATGCTGCGCAGCAAATTCAACTGAGTAACACTGCGCAATACCGCTGGCACAAGTATTTCTTCCAGCTTCTGTTCGACCTGTTCTTTCGTAGCCATTAGTTGATCCTCCTCATTTCTTTGAAAATATTTTATAGTAACCCTTATCAATCCCTTTTTAATTACCCGAACACTCTTTCTCGATCCCCGGTTCTACTACGTGAGTTTCCTTAGTAAAGCAAAGATCTCCTCCACCTGTTGCCTCGTATTCTGGAAAGATCCATCGTTATCGATTACATAATCAGCGTATTTCGATTTCTCCTTAATCGGCATCTGGACCTCGATTACCCGCTCGGCATCCTCTTCAGCCAACCCCCTGGCTTTCAACCGCTCAATCCTGTTCCTTCTGCTTGCTGAAACCACTACCACCTTATCCACTGTCGTGTGAATTCCGGTTTCTATCAACAGGGGCACGTCTTTTATTACTATCGCCTCCGGATCAGTCTCGGCTATTTCTATCAACCTCCTGTCGGCCTCATCGAATATGGCGGGATGAGTTATGCGATTGAGAGTGTTCAGCTTTTCTGGATTTCTGAACACCATCTCACCCAGTTTTTCCCTGTTTAGAGTCGAATCCTGGCTCAATATCTCTTCGCCTAATTCCTCAACAAGCCTCGACCAGGCCGGTTTCCCCGGTTCCACCACCTCCCTCGCCAGTAAATCATAATCAATTATGTAAGCCCCCAGATCTCTGAATATTCCCGATACCGTGCTTTTGCCAGACCCAATGCCGCCCGTCAAACCGACTACTATCACAGGACCTCCATCCGATGCGCGGCTCCACCCGACTCCCACCACAACATAAACCGTACGGTTTTGCCCTCTACCAGGCAGGGCTCGTATTCGCTCCGAAGTTTATTGAAATCGTTTGTCTCTAGAAAGGATTTCAATATCTCGAGTCTTTCGGCCAGATCCGGATCCTCCTCTCCGATCTCCAGCAACTGTCTCATAACCCGCTCGTATTCCCTCCTGGCACGGGTTTGTACGCACTGGGAAAGATCCGGCTCGAGTTCAATTTCCGTCATGGCAATGTCAGCACTGTCCCGGAGTTATTCAGGAAGAATCTGTCGGGGAACTCCCCGGCAAGCCAGCACGAGGCATTGAAACCTGTACAATGTGATACCCCTATTTTCTCAACTCCTATCTCACGCAGGTCCGCCGTTGTTCTTACCAGCCTCTCTTCATCGGCGGATATAAGATGCGTACCGCCCAGTACGCAGTAAACCTTTTCCTCGCCGGTGATATTTTGCATGTGCCGAATGGTGTTGATCATACCTCTGTGACCACACCCGAGTATAACTATGAGGCCCTTTTCGCTCTTTATACCGAGGGCGAGGTCATCCATTAGCTGATCCGGAGTGAAACTTCCGTTATCTTTGACATACATCCCGGCATCGATTCTCTCATAGTCGTTCTCCATGGGGATCTCCCCGCTGGTGACCATGAGGTCAGTAAGCCAAAGCGGTTCCCTGGTCAGTTGAAACTTCGCCCCCATACCCTCCAGTTCCTCCCGGTGGAAAGGTATTCCGATATAGCGCTGGATTTCCCCATAAACCGCATACTTTAAATCCCACATATCGGGGTGGGCGATTATTTCGATTTCGCCCGTTTGCGCCAGTACGCTGACAAGTCCACCGGTGTGATCGTAGTGACCGTGACTGAGAATAAGTTTATTCACCCGGGCGAGGTCTATCCCCAGCAATTGCGCGTTATGCGCCGCTGAGATTCCCTGCCCGGTATCCAGCAAAAACATGCTTCCATTCAGTTCAATCAATACACTGAGGCCCCATTCAGCCAGCACGGCCGGATTAGCTGTATTCTCACTTAAGGTTGTTACTCTAATTTCCATAGCTAATCGCCTCCATTGAGCTCAGCCTGACTTGCCTTTCGTTCCGCTTCGTCAATTGAACCGTACCCAATCCTCTCGAAAAGCCAGTCGAAACGCTCCTTGGCAAGATTCCTGCCGTCCTTTTCCGCTTCGAGCACATCGCGTAAATACAAATCGAGGGTTCCATCCGAATATGTTTCCAGCTCGCTGGCCAGATAAACCCTGAATGCCGGTCCCCCCTTGATTACCCGGGAATAACGCTCGGCAAGTTCTTTCATCCACCTTTCCTCGACAGTGGCGATGATTTCGATTGCCGGGTTTTCTTTGATGGGAGGTATTTGCCGGTCAATTCTGGCATATTTCAATGTCAATAGATTCCTGCCTTCGTCTCGGGCGTTGTGCAGATCGCTCAGGTATGATCCCAGCGTCTCTGTGCTGAGTACCGAATGTGTCATGGATCGCATGGATCTGAAGGTTTCGGGGTTTTCTTTGCAACGGGCTGGCTCTGATGTTCTCACGTGATTGAACATATCCAGTTCAAGCTCAACTATCTCTTTCAAAAGCTCTTCCCGGTTCATTATCTATGGCTCCAGTTCATGCATGGATTCAGCTCATACATCGGTGAACCGGCGTGTAAAGAGCGCTGAGTAACCGGACTCATAATGCCGCATCTGACGAAATGATCCAGCGTGTCGTGCATATCCAGATCGATGCCGAGGTCCGTTTGCAGTACCTGCATTTCGCTGACCTTCATACGGTTATTCTTCGCCATCTTTATGACTGTATTCAGAAAGCTCACCGTCTGTTCGACATCCTGATTGCCCGCTTCTTTGAGAGCTTCTCTTATGGCATAATCACAGTCCCATAAGCCAGATTCTTCCGCTCGGAGAGCCAGTAATTTCACGACTCTGGGCAGATGATATCTTTCATTTTCCGCGAAGTTCAGTATTCTGTCCTCCCACGCTGAACCCCTGATCGATTTGACAGGAAGCAATAACCTTTCCTCATACGCCAGAAGGATGATCTCGTCTTTCTGCTCAGGTACGATGCCGATATCATTGTAGCGAATGCCATCATCACGGACGCAACAGGAGAGAATCACCGCGATATTATGTGCCTCTTCCTGAGAGAAATAAGCGCTCAGAGCTCTGATAAGGTTAAAGCGGTCCATTCCCTTCTAAGCGAGTCCGTCCGACCCCCTCCTGAGCTTTTCCAGTTTCTCTTCCATTTCCTCCAGTTGCTCCAGCATACGGGGAGGCACTGAATGGGGCGGAATCCTGCTTCTGATCTCCTCAATGCGTTTAATTAATTCCTCTTCTGATTCTTCGCTCATTTTCTCTCTCTACATCGTCATTGCGACGTGAGTTCGACTTATCCTGTTACGGTCAAAGCGTCCCACTGTCGCTGACATGAAGCCCAACCGTCGACTCAGCGAATACACTCGGATTGAACTCATAGAGAGGCGCTCCAAACTCTGATACCAGGGCAAGTGACCCCAGTTTCGGACTGATTACTCCCGCGCCTTTCAGGATCGCTATCATGGTATCCGCCCTGTCCTTCAGACCGGCAGCATTACATGCCTTGCTTATTCCAGGCGCATCAATGGTATAGTTTGAACACATCTCCTTTATCCTCATTACCAGATCGGGCAGTTTATCCCAGTCACGCTCATGGCTCTGCTGGAAGTATATCTCTACGGCGAGGTGAGTGTTCCACTTACGGCTGGATATGGCTTCATCGACCAGAAAACATACGATATTCGGCATCTCGAATTCTTCTCCGGGTTCCAGCATAATTACCCTGTCATCCCATTCTCCACACCTGGAGGTCCGCACCGGAATGAGAAGCCTCCATTGCCAGCCAGTCAGAATGATATCTTCAGCATTATCTCCGGCTATTTCCTCAACCCGACTATAATCAATTTTACCGGATTTTCGGGCGTATTCCATAATTTGGGATAGCATCCATGCCGTCTTCTCATCATGAACAAAGCATTCTAACGCGTTGGCCAGATTATTCACTTTTTATGCCTGTTCCCGTTTCAGAGATTCAAGCTTGCCCTTTATACTGACTTCCCGGTCGCGGCGATCATCTATTCGAATCAGGGTTTCAACTCGCATAACATCATCAGAAAAGGCGCTTTCATGCATCCTTCTGGCAACCTGCATCAGCCGGTCCAGGTCCCCTTCAATGATGGTTCCCATTGCCGTGGACTCGTATTTCAGGTCAGGTTCTTCCTTCAAGACCTCTATCACGCGAGCCACGACCTTACTGACCGAGGGCGTTTTCGTACCAAGCGGAACCACTACAACTTCAACAACTGCCATCTCTTCCCCTTTTCGACAATAGCATCATCCATGCTAACATTCAAATCACTCGCTGTAACCGTAACGTCCTTGTGATCAAATCGCGATAATACTCAAGTCAAGAGTCGATCCAGGATAACTCTGATCAATCTCTTTTACCCCCCCCGGGTTTGACCGCAGCCCACAACGTATCCGCTGAACTACTTATCCTCTTTTGCATTCGCAGTCACTGGTTTTCCAATCCCTCCCCGCACCATAGAGAGAACTATAAAATCCCGCATATATCATCTCATCCACTCAGCGAGAGAGTCGATCGGCTCACGATCGCTCTTGAAACTATTGGCCGGGAAATCCCAATCCGGATAGCCGATATCCACAGCGACGATGAGCTTCTTTGAATCAGGAATGCCAAGCGCCTCTTTGAGTTCGTCCGGATAAAATACCGTATCCTGTTGTATACATGTGCCAAGGCCGTATTCGAGCGCTGCCAAAGCAATTGTCTGGGTGATTATCCCTATATCCAGTAGTGATATATGGTGGGCCTCGTTGTACATACCCTCATCCACACATACGATAATTGCGGCGGGAGCATCGAAGAATCGTTTTCCTCTAAACTGCCACTCCTTTCGTCTGTGCCTGTCATCGCGTTCAATACCCATTGCCCCGAAGAGTCCCCTGGCGAGATCATTCTGACGGTCCACGTACGGGCTGGGGAGTTTATTGGGTGGCAGTGCCTTGAAATCCGGGCTGATGGGCGCACCTTCATTAAGTTTTTGCTCGTTTATCCTCTTTGACCGGGCGAGTGCATCCCCGTTGAGTACAATGAACTTCCAGGGCTGACAATTGGTTGCCGAAGGTGCCAGCCGTGCCAGATCAAGGACGGCTTTTATAATCTCTTCCGGCACCGGCTCTGACTTAAATCCCCTGATGCTTCTCCGTTCTCTTATGGCATCTTTTATATCCATTGGCCCCCTATACTACCTCTTGAGTTTCCCAATGCGGTCGATGATTTTTTCCGTCTCAGCCCGCAAACCGTAGACTTCCTCAATAAGACGGGGCAGATCAACAGGCTCAGATTCGGCCGCCAGAATTGCGCCTTGAGTGCATACCGTCACACATAACCCGCACCCGTTGCACCTGGCCTGATCTATGCAAGCTACTCCCGATTCCAGCGAAATTGCGCCGCGAAAACAGGTCATGGCACATCTTCCACAGGCCTGGCAGAGATCTTTCCTTACCCTGAACCGCTTCAAACTGTCAATTCCTTACCGACACCAACTTCTACGAAATTATCACCGAACGATTCCTTAAAAGCCTTCATAGCCTCAGCACCGGAACAATGACAAGGCGCAACTTTCTGGACGCCGAGCTCAATGAACCTGTCCACTACAGATTCGGGGGGAGAATGGAACCCGCCGAGTACCAGATGTATGCCTGTGCCTGCTACTTCCTTCGCGGTTTGGACAATATTTACGATGCCCGGGTGAGCACATCCCGTAATAATCACTGTACCTTTAGTGGTTCTAAAAGCTAGTGCTTGTTCCGGGATTATGCCGTGCATCTCACCGGTGGTGAACACCCCTTCAAGAATTTCCCCTCCCTCAGCTATGTCTTTTACAGCGACTCCGAAGTGTCTCACATTAGACTTATACGATTCAGGGAATGATTCCGGCAGGTAAACCATTACATGGTTGTTTGATTCCAGCAATACTCCCAGCCCGTTAGCGTGATCCCAATGAGCATGTGAGAGCGCAACCACTTCAATTTCTCCCGGATCAACACCCAGCTTTTTCATATTTTCGATGAGAATTGTTCCGTTGGCACCGGTATCGAACAGCATTGTCTTTCCCCCGTACCATATAACGCAGGCAAATCCCCAATCCGCTACCAGCTCTGATTTCAACGTTTTATTGTCGAATACTACCAATCCTGAAAATTCCGCCATACTGATCTGACCTCTCTCTGTATATGAGAAGACAATAGAATCGATATTACTAAGATTGCTTTATATATGTATAGGGCTCTTTCCTGTATTTCATTGCTTCATTCAAGAACAGTTTACCCGTGAGATATTTAAGCACGGGCGATAAATCCACTGACTTGGCGCCCCGCGGACAGTTCTTAACACAACTCATACAACCAAGGCATAAGTTTTCTGCGGATTTGTTCTTGTAAATTTTTGTCTCCCAATCTATTATACCCATCGGACAGAATTGCACACAAATTCCACAATGGTCGCACTTCTCCAGGTCAGTTTTCGGCTTCGGCGGGATTTCAGGAGTGATCCTCAGAAGCACATCCCGCTGACCTGGAACATCCTCGGCATGTACTTCATTGAGTGTACCCAGAGAGTCATGAATAGCCTTACCAAAACCACGGGCCAGAGTCATATCATTATCGTCAGGTCGCCCCAGAGCTATCGGGAACTCTGAGGACAATGAATGTTCACCTATGAAAGAGGCCACCCCCACAACTTTAAAATCGTTCTTATCAAGCATCGTTACCAGTTGCTTCAGCCCGATACCAGCCCCCTTATTACCGTATACGACGATGGCTATAGCCAGCTTTCCGTTCCCGTTTACTTCTGCAAAGCTCTTCGAAAAGAACTTGGGTATCTTATCGAAATAGACCGGCAAACCTACGATGAGCAAATCCGATTCATTTATGAAAGCATCGGGACTGTTGAAAAAACTTTCCCTCTCATCTGCATTTGAAAGGTTAATGACCTCGTCGTTATTCAACCCCAACCCACAGGATACATTCTCTACTACGGTTCTGGTTGTACCGGTCGGCGAAAAATACAATTGCTTTATGTTATGTTGTTTCAAGCCACCCCCTGGCTCAAAAGGAACTACCACCATTAATTTACAAAGCAATTTGATCGATAGTAGTCCTAATTATGTTTTCCTCTTGCCGAATAACACACTCGAATTACCTGGGCCGAAATAAAACCTCGCAGGAATCAGCTCCTGTTGCGCGTGATTCAACAATATGCATCTCGACATCAATACCACTGACCGATTTGAACTGACCTTGATTGACGCTCATAACCGCTTCGCAAATCTGACGTCCGGCGCCTTCCAGTCCGACAGCACATGGTTGACCCTGCTCAGTCCTGAAGTGATATCCATTATTCGAAAGCTCCAAAAGTTGACCACCCAGTTCATCCAGTTTGAACGAAAGGTCGTTGATGGCACTCGCTGCCGTTTTAAAATCATGGATTTCACGTTTAGTCTTCAAACGCTCCCCGAGTTCCAGTCCCATGTAATACCATGCATCTCTGACTGCCGGAATCGCTTCATCACCGAACAACTGGTACGAACGCAAAGACAGTCGACAAAGTGCCTGGTAGGCAATGGTGAAGGGGCTTTTATTAGTCTGGTCTTGCATCTCTCCTCCCTGTTAACTGGAGCCTTATCCTAACGCACGGAGAACAATACCGGTAAAATAGGTCACTGTCTGTTCAAGCTGTCTCTTTTTTGAAGCATAGTTCAGGTTGAACGTACAAAACGGACAGGCGCTTATTATCGAATCTGCGGGCATCTCGTTAAGAGTACTGGCGGCTATATCCATCGATAAATCGCGGTAAACGGATCTTATTCCCCCACCCGCACCGCAGCAAGTTGCCTGCCCCCGGTTATTTTCAGCTTCTTTCAGTTCCACCCCGCACCACCGTAAAACCTCGCGTGGCTGCTCGGTTATCCCTTCACCCCTGGACAACCTGCATTGATCCTGATACGTTGCGGATTCCTCGATATTGCGGAGAGCGGTTTTGTTCTCCTTGAGGGAATCGTAAATCAATTCAATAACATGCCTTACACGAAATTCCGTCTCTCCGAGCATGTCCGGATAGAAATATTTGAAGCACTTGAGACAACCGTTACAGGGGACAACGATCTCTTTAACACCGAGCGAATTGAAACGCTCAACATTTCTCTGAAATAATTCGCCGGCCAGGTCGGTTCGGCCGGATTCATAAAGGTAAGTCCCGCAACAACCCTCATCCTCGAGAATCATGAAATCCACATCGAGTTTCTTCAGACACAGATAAGTGGAGGCAGCGGAATCCTTTACCAGATACGATGGCAGACAACCAAGATAAAGAAGTCTTTCAGACTCGTTCTTCGGAAACCTCTCGGGTAACCAGTCGAGGCGGGTCTGAGGATCTCCGTTAACGGAATTACCCTTTTCTAAAATCCCTTCAATTACCTTGTTGTGTTTTTGTGTCGGCCCCAGACCACGCCTGACCAGCTCTTTACGGGACTCGTGTAATACGAGTGTGAAGGGTATCTCTTCAGGACATACGGATTCGCACCGCATACACTTTGGACAGTTGTAAATGCTCTCCATCTGGAGCTCGCCTATGCTCCCGCCCTCAAATATGGCTGCTGCTGTCTCGAGTCGTTTCGGTGGTGAAAACAACTGGTTATGTGTCACATTATACGTAGGGCATATATCCACGCATTCTCCACAGTCGGTACAGGCTCTGGCCACAACCGCTACGTCTATCATCAACAATCCTGAAATATGTTACCTATATGCGTTCGTACCATCTGGCGACATCATCCGGTGTGAAGGGACCGCCATGCCCCGGATAAATCACATTCGGATTGTGGTCCAGCAGGTGTTTGACGCTCTCTTTGAGGAGAGACCGGTCGACTTCAAAGGGTGGCAGATTGGGGTGATGGGGGCGAATTTTCCCAAAAAAACCTCCCATAATCAGGTCGCCTACAAAAGCCTCACCCGTATCAAGTATTACCGAAACAGACCCCCTTGTATGACCCGGCGTCAACAGGATTCCGCCACTTATTCCGTATTCACCCAGACTCATTTCATTTTCTATGACTAAATCAGGCTCAACCGGAGCTGTTTTTGTAGATCGCATGAACAGTGGCATAAGCCGCGCTATTATACCAACAGGTTTGTCCATCCTGGATATACCCGTGCGCGTACAATCCGCATCTTCTGAATGTATGGCAATCTCCGCGCTTGTCGAACTTTTTAATGAGGAAGCTGATCCCATGTGGTCGAAATGACCGTGTGTGATTATGATCAGATTTGGCATAATTTCCATCTCTTGGCACTTGGAAATAATATCCGTTTCACCTCCTGGTAAGCCAGTATCGATCAACACCGCTTTTCCAAGTTCCTCTACGATATATGTATTGGCAAATCCTCTAACAGCAACCCGTTCAATCCTCATAAACAGTCCTGCTTATAACTGAGGCCTTCGACGAAGCGTCTGTTCCATGTTTACAGGTTCCACAGCAGGTTTTTGGGATTCGTATACCATGACCACCCGGTCACCGAGCTCCTTGAACTTAGACTTAATGGAAATCATCGTGTCCTCGGCCAGCGGCCGGACTGCGCATGGCCTGGTCGGCGTATTGACTTGAACTTCATTCGGTGAAATGGCGGCTGCCAGTTCAGCCATGTCACTGACTCTGACATAGTTCTCCTCCATGAACATCATCTGCAGTGCCAGCCTGCCGGAAAACCGGCTCCTGAACTTCTTTATGCCTTCGATTATTCCATTCAACCGAATCCCTTCAACGGGCCGATTAACCATTTGGAACGTATGTTCATCCGGTGCATCCATTTTGGCTACAACAACATCCGCGCGTGACAAATCCCTCCTGACATCGTCAAGAGAGATCAGTGAGGAATTGGTCAATATCGCAACCGGTAAATCAAGTGTGTCTCTGACAAGTTGAATAGCATCACCAAGGTTAGATGCCAGCGTCGGTTCACCTGTCCCCGAAAAGGTGACAAAATCTGCCGCGATACCTTTTACTGATATCAACTCTCGAGCAAGCGTATCTATGGAAATATACTCTGACCTTCCAGACGCAAAAGCTTTCGTCTTACCCAGTTGGCAATAGATACAATCGAAGGAACATGTTTTTCCCTCTTGAGAAATAAGGTCTACACCCAGAGACCTTCCCAATCTCCATGAAGCGACGGGACCGTATATAATCTCGTTCATGGCTTCAAGTCCGATGACTTATGCTCTTATCTAACCCCATTTCTGAACCGTATAGCCTTTTGGCAGATGGGCAGTTCCTTTCACGCATGGGATACCCGTATCATTGTGCACCCTTTCGATTATGCTGTCGATATCAGGGCAGAAACCGCCACCTTCCAGCTTCCAGCCCTGGTCCGTTTTATTGGCGAACGTGCAGGTGCAAAAGTGGATCACCTCAGCACCCTTTTGCTGAAGTATCCTGGCCAGTTCCGGGGTGGAGTCTCCGGGACAGTGACATGTAAAGACACCTGAAAGAGTACACTCATCATACATAGAGAAGCCCTCTTTTCGGCCTGCCAGACAAGCAAAACAGGCCGTCAATGGACACTGATCCATGTTCTTCTCGCATCTCATGATAGCTACCTTCGCCATTGTTCATTGCTCCTTTTCAGAAATTGTTATTCAAATCATCGGCCATTCTTCTTTTCCAGCATCTGCCTCCCCTCCCACGACCTCTTCCACATCTTCCACCACCCCTCATAAACCAGGTTGAACCTGTCTCACCTAAATGAACAGCCCTTCCCATACGGTTGTCATAAAGCCAGCGAGATGTCGGGTCGCTCAAAACCTGATAGGCCTCGTTAATCTCTTTGAAACGTTCCTCCGCCCATGCTGTATTTGCCGGATTTCTATCCGGGTGATAAAGTTGCGCCAGCCTTCGAAACTCCCTCTTTATATCATCCTGACCGGCGTTTCTGTTCAGGTTTAGAATCCTGTAGTAGTCTTTTTGAACATCATATGGCAGCATATCTACCTCGCCCAGTGAACGATTTCAAGCAACTTCGCCGGGATAAGCCCTCCCGCCAACCCGACATATTTCCGAATAAGCGCACCGTGTGATTTCGGCTCAAAAGAAGGGAGCCTTTTCATATCAGGACTCTGGTGTATTTCCTTGATTTTTTGCAGTAACTCAAGATTTCCGCCCCTTCTCTCGATTTCTCTCCACACACAGTCCCTTTGGGTATCCAAGGTGCATTCCACACCATCTTCAGGCGCTTTACTGCAAGGCCCGTACAGGCTTCTTGCCGGACATAAAGCAACTGGACATATACCTGCCGTGTAAGAAATCACACAGTGGCCGCACGATTTGCAAAGTGACTCCGCTATCATATCGCCTTCATAATCACCAGGATGAACCAGGCTGGATGCACCGACCGTGTCGCACGCTGCGATGACCGGGATTCCGGGTTCGCACAGGATGGCAGATTTAACTCCTGCAGCGCAGCTAATAACGATAAGTTTGTCTGTATCGGATTTACGCAAAACAGACTGCTGTGCCTGTTTCATAATCGGTTGAGGGCAGCATGCGGCTATCGTCTTTGAGGCGGTTACCTTGTTTCCCCACCCCTCCACAAGCCCCTTTATGAAGTTCATTCCCCTCACACCACCCACATCACATAAATTGGCGCAAGCCCCGCATGATATGATGGCTACGTTATCGTTTTCGCCTATTGAAAATCTCAACTCCTCTGCCGATTTGTACCTCGTCTCGATCATTTTGCTCCTAAGATGCCGCCTGCCAGTGCTGCTGCGATTGCGCTGAGGGAGTCAAGATAAGTTTATGCTACACTAATACATGTTATTATAAATCCGCGGGAACCGAAGCTTTCGAGGTGCTGATGTGAAGGTTTGTGTTGATTCCCGGAAATCCGGTAAAAGTAATACAAAAATCTCGATGATTGGTATATTTCCGCTGGTTCTATCTTCTCCTGTATGCTTTCTTCCACGGCTCGCGCTTCATCTTGAGGTAATCCTTGATGGCCTCTTTTATCGCATTGGCTGCCAGCGCAGCGCAATGCTCGTTCTCCTCCGGTAAGCCATCAAGTGATTTCAACACGTCCTGTTGTCCTATCCTTTGCGCTTCAGCTAGGGGCTTGCCCTTGGCCATCTCAGTGATGACGCTTCCACATGCGATCGTGCTGGAACACCCATCCGTCCAGAATCTTGCATCACGTACAACGTCATCTTTAACTTTCAACCATATCTCCATGGAATCCCCGCATGAGCCAAGCGCGCCGCCATACCCATCAGCAGCAGGCATTTCGCCCACATTGCGTGGATTCATAGCGTGATCTATGGTCTTTTCCGAATATATCTTTCTGATGTCTTCCAGGACCATTTCCTGAAGCTCTTGCTGGATCTGGTCGATATCTTTTTCCATTTCTGCCTTTACCCACTATCAATTTTACGTCATATCAAGAGCAAACCTCTTTTATAATTTGCTTGAAATTCCAGATGACCTCTTGTTTCTCCACGTACGGGCTGAGTATTTGCTTTGTAACCACCTTACTTCAGTGCTGCAGTCTAATTACCAGATAATACAAAGACTAGTGGTCGCATGTATTATCGCCCGTCTCCAGATTTCCCTTCAGATATTCCATGACTATCTCTTGCGGTTCCATAGAGGGTGCACCGATAACCACATGGATTCTGCTCTGCCAGAACAGGTCCTGTGCCCGTGTACCCATACCGCCCGCAATGACTACCGAAACTCCCTGCTCGGCGAGCCAGCCTGGCAGAACCCCCGGCTGGTGTCCGGGAGAAGGAACAATCTCCTTACTTTTGACAACCTTGCTATCCTCATCCGCATCTACAAGTGCAAATGCCTGGCAATGACCGAAATGCTGATCAAGAACACCATCGCTTACAGGTATTGCGTATCTCATCTTCCTCCTCTTTAATGCTGTGCATTATCTTAACTAAAATTACCGTCAGTTTTCATTCTTTCGGCATGTACCACCTGTGGAACAGGGTGGTGCGTCACAACGCTCCTCTCTACCACAGCATGTCGTGCCTGATGTAGTAATCCCCGTCCTTATTGCATACGACTTGTTGAGGAGTCTTTCCACATTGGCGCTTCCACAATCCGGACAGCTCACGCCACTGATATCCGAACTATGCAGCAACACCTCGGCTACCGCTCCGCAATCACTACACTTAAAATCGTATATGGGCATTATTTCTCCATATCGCCAGAAATTTTTATTTCAGGCCCAGCTTCCAGGACGAATATATTTTGCCTTTTCCCCACCACCCCCATAGGCCATTCTCCAGTACCTGCAGATCCTGTAAGTGCTGTTCTCAGGCTTAAAAGCTCCACAATGAGGACAGTATGGCGGGTCACCTTCCTCCTTACAGGGTTCAAGCAATTCAAATTCCTCACCACATTTGTCGCACCGATATCCAAAAATAGGCATTATTCCCCTTTCTAGGTATCATAACTCACTGTCAGGACAGACCTGCCCTATCTCAAATTGCTCAACCTCCTGAAGGGGCCGGAGCGCATCCGGTATCCGAGCCTCCGCTCCTCGCGAACACAGATACACTTCTCTCAGGACTCTCCTCCCCGCATCTGGGGCACTTGATCTCGGAATCATCGTCACTGAAGCGCCTCATCAACTCGAACTTGTGACCGCATTTGCTGCACACGTACTCATAAATCGGCATGACAGATCACCTCAAGATGCTATTATTCTGGAGACCGATTGCCACATCGACTCCATTTGTCGGGCAACTTCTCCACTGGTGTATTCTATCACAGGTACACCTTTAATAAGAGCCTCCGTGATCACATCATCATATGGAATCCTGGCAACAACCTCAAGTCCAAGCTCCTGGCACGTAGACTCAATACTGGTGGTATTTTCTTCGCTCAGATCATATTTGTTAATGCAAACCATAGCCGGGACGCCAAAATGTTTACAAACTCCAATGACTCTCTCAAGATCATGCATACCCGAGAGTGTCGGTTCGGTAACAACAAGCGCGGCGCTCGCGCCAGACAGTGATGAGATCACCGGACACCCGATGCCCGGCGGCCCATCGGTGATAACATAGTCAAGTCCCATCTCCTCACCCACCCTCCAGGCCTCTTTTCTTACCGTGCTCACCAGTTTACCGGAGTTCTCCTCGGCTATTCCGAGCCTGGCATGTACGAGCGGCCCATATCTGGTATCCGAAAAATACCAGTGCCCTGAAAGGTTATCCTCCATTATGATGGCTTCCTCGGGGCATATGTGAGAACAAAAACCGCAGCCCTCGCAGAACGAAGGATTAACCGCATAATCACTGATGGCATCAAACCGGCACATATCCTCGCATAGACCGCATTGCGTACATTTTTCCGGCTCTATTCTGGCGGTCTGACCGCTCCAGAATTCGTTATCCTGTTTCCTGACCGGATCAAGCAAAAGGAATAGGTCAGCGGCGTCAACATCGCAATCGCACAGGACCTTATTATCCACGAGGCAGGCCAATCCGCCTACTATACTGGTTTTTCCGGTACCACCCTTACCGCTGAGAACAACGACCTCTTTCATTCCGGCACCTTCGCCCAAATCCGAAATACCCTCTCGCCGTCACGCTCATAACAGGCCAATCCCGCTGGATCCACCTCTTCTACCTCAATATCCCCGTCCCCATACACTTCCCTGAACTGTTCCAGCCAGTTACGAAAGTGAGAGCCACCTCCGAAATAGACTTTTCTCCACATGTTACCTTCTCTATCGGCTCTCTCTCTGATCGCTTCTTCACGTGCTATCCATTCAGGGGCGCAAGCCTCGCTCTCCATTAACATACCCCCTGTTTTATTCCCTCATAAAGAGCACAAAATCTCTCTTTCCATTCGGGTTTACCTGTAACAAGCGGAACACCCTTCGCGTACATCCTGGCGATATCCATATCCAGAGGTATCTTCATCATCACAGGGATGCCCTTCGAGTGACAATATTTTTCGACGTTAATGTCACCATCACCGCTACGATTAATAACCACACCGCGTGGTATCTTCAGGGTGGCGATCGCGTCAACCGCCAGTTCAAGGTCATTGAGGCCGAAAGGTGTAGGGTCAGTAACCAGCAGGCAGAAATCGCTTCCCTTAACCGCTTCAATAACCGGGCACGATGTGCCGGGCGACGCATCGATAATGGTGATATCCTCACCACCAACGCATTTCTTCACCTGCCGAATAACCGGAGGTGCCATAGCCTCCCCTACATTGAGCACACCCTGAGCGAATTCTATTCCACTGGCTCGGCCCTTCTCGATCTTCCCGATTGCCCTTGGCTCTTCTGTAATGGCCTTTTCCGGACACAGATAACCGCATGCTCCACACCCATGGCAAAGCTCATGAAAAGTCATCACCGTCGTCTTCAAAACCGCGAGGGCATTGTACGCGCATACATCCGCGCATAAACCACAATGAGTGCAAGCATTTTCGTCAATTACCGGAACAGGAATTACGGCGACTTCGCTCTCAACAAACTCAGGCCGCATAAATATATGGTCGTTCGGCTCCTCGACATCACAGTCGAGGAGTTTTACCCGGTAACTTCCCGAAAGCGACAGCGCCAGGCTGGTTGCTACCAGTGTCTTTCCTGTACCGCCTTTTCCACTGGCAACCGAGATTATCATCCTATTCTCTCACCATGGCCGTACTGCATTTCGGGCAACTGATTTCGGTGCACGGTGTTCCCGGCTGATGCGGAACTCTCTCACCACAGCTCGGGCAAACGCAATTACCCCCAGGCCCCATTCCCGGTCGACCCATTTGCCCACTCTGCCTCTTTTGCCCTTTGCCTCTCATTCCTCTGCCCGTCCCCGGGCCCTTTCCAGTCGGTCCTGTTCCATCACCTCTGGGCATTATTCCACTCCTTTTGCCATACAGGCAATCTATTTGATTCTTTTCTCCAGATCATTTATCCGCGAGATCATATCATCCATCTGCCGTTTCATTGAGTCGGCCCTGCTCTTTAAATCTTCGATCTCAGTGCTGGCATTGCCGGCATACCCGACATCTCCAGCGTTCTTCCCTATACCCGCGTGCGCCCCCACCGTGGGACCGTGCGCAACATTCATGCTTCCTGATTTATAACGCTCAACCGCTTCTTTTACGCTGCCGGAAACACCGGTCAGTATTTCAATTCCCGCCTGGGCGAGAACCCGGTGTGCGTTCGGGCCAATATTGCCGGTCAACACCGCCTGTACTCCCCTGTTGGCAACAACCTGGGCGGTGGCAATACCAGCTCCTCCGCCCGCCGAGCTATCGGCATTATTGTGCGCTTCGTATTCCATGTTTTCGGTATCTACAAATATAAGGTACTGGCATCTTCCAAATCTGGGATCCACTTCTGCGTCAAGTGTCTGGCCTTTAGCTGAAACTGCTACTTTCATCAATCCTTCCTTTTTCAATTTATGGAGTTTTATTTGGCGTACCTGTTCAGGCAAACTCATGAGCAAATTTTCCGGCATCAAACATGGGAATTGCGAACATAGGTACGACATTCAAATCCACAAACTTGCCACCTGTTCATGAGTCCTCACTGAATTTATGATACTCCTCTATCATCAAAGATATACCAATCCTTATATCCAGTCAAACAGTAATTTCCCTTCGCTAACGGCGGGAACTACCCCGAAGGTAAATCCCCGCCGTTAGCTTTCTTTTTTGTTCAATGGCCCGCTAATCCAGTACACATCTAACAGCTTATTGAAAAGTCATATCAACTCTGGTTTTGCTGCAACTCTTTTATTCTGGACTCGATATCCTCGAGTTCTTCCTTTATGGCCTGCGCCTGATTTTGTAGCATATCCATTTCCTGCTCCCGGCTCATGGCAGGCGGGGCATACGCTGTATCATACGGTGCGCCATATGCCGCACCGTATGCTGGGCCTCTCCAGCCCATCCCCCGGCCACGCCCGAATCCAGGGCCGCGTCCAAATCCTCGGCCTCTGCCAAACCACCCTCTTCCCGCTCCCCAGGGATTGCAGAAACCTCTTCCTCCGCCGGTCATGGGTCCCATGCCGAGCGGTCCTGTTCCATCAAATCCTGGCATTGCTTTTACCTCCTTTCCAAGATATTATCTACCATCGGTAGGGATTATTATATGGTCCAGTTGGTGCCGGCGCGGGTGGACCGTACATCGCACCCGGGTACCAGGCTCTTCCGGGTGCCCATGGATAAATCCTGCACATCCTGCCCCGGCCGAAACCGCGTCCCCATCCACCCCCGAAACCTCTTCCACGACCCATTCCGAGTCCTCGACCGAAGCCTCTGCCCCAGCCAAAACCCGGACCGGGGCCCATACCGTACCCGGGGGCCCATCCAAAGCCACCGCCCCAACCGAACCATCCTCTTCCTTTTCCAAACGGCATTTCCATCACCCCCTTTCGGGATCTATTCCTTTCTTTTCAATTTGCTGTAGTATGAATCGGATAAATACAATCCAGCAGCCGGATTGTGACCGAATACTCTGTCTTTGGCAATCAGCACCGTGACCGGTGCCTTACAATGCCTGAAGAACAGGGAATCATGCCCGACACACAGACCTACTGCGATATTGAAGTCCGTCTCTTCATCATTGAGTATCTGCGCCTGCGCTATTGGATTGCACATGGCCTCGCGTACATCCGGTCCGGCAATCTTCTGCTCTCTGGAGACCCCTATCTGTTCCTTGGGAACGGAACCCGCTTTACAACAGACTGAAACCACATCGAATCCACGGTTCTCAAGTATATCTGTCAACGTTAGCGCCTCATTCCGCAGGCCAACACAGAATGCTATACCGAGCCTCTTGTATCCCAGCTTCTTCGCGAACTGGGCAACCTCCTCAACCCTCGGATTGCGCGGAGTTCTTCCTTCCGGCAGATTCATATAACATTCATATTCCTGAATCGAGGCTTCCTTCGCGAATTCCTTTGTCTCAGACTCTTCATATGTCTTCAGTGCCCTTTTTACAGCATCAGAATGCCTTACCATCGGGCAGTTCTCCGGCGCCTGGTTCGTTTCCTCACGATAGCACTTGAAACTCGAACACCTCGCGCAATCCGTTTTCATCTCCATTTCTATTCCTTACCTTAATTATTGCCTTTTTACCTTCGCCATCCTCTGCCCCTTCGTCTTCCACCCCTTATTTGTCGCCTGGCACCGGCAGCAGGCGGAGCCGGCTCCGAATACGGCTTCTGGCACCTTGGACATAAACTTAAATCCTCATGATCTACCATATCCAGCGGAACCTCCCATTCATGTCCATCCCAGTCACACCTCAACCTTCGCCGCTGAACCTCAAAATTGCCGCCTCCTATCCTTATTGCCTTGCCCATCGTAAGGGCCTCAGCCACCTTGGCACGGGCGGAACCAAGCACCCGGTGAAAAGTAGGCCTCGATATTCCCATCCTGCTGGCACATTCCTCCTGTTGCAGTCCCTCTCTATCCTTAAGCCGCATCGCTTCCAGCTCCTCAAACGAGAGTGAAATCTCTTCAATCGATCGGATTGGTATTCCGGCCGGCTTGAAATGAGTGGCCTCAGGTACGTAACCAACGCGCCTTCCTTTTACTGGTCTTGGCATATTCTCAACATCTCCATTATGGACATACGTCCATAATAATGTTATCACCGGCATGTCCACATGTCAATCTGATGATAATAAAATGATTTCAGCTAAAAGGATATTGCATTCAAACGCCGATGTAAGTGGTAAAGCTTCCAATTGCAATCCTCAATTTGCTCATGTAACATTTTTATGCGGGATGTATTTATGGGAAAACGCATAATCTCATTCGACCTTACCGGAACACTGGCGACCACCCGGTTTTGTGACTCGATATATTTTCAGGGGTTGCCGGAGATATACGCTTCAATTAATAATGTGGAAATAGAAGAGGCGAAGCGCTACCTGCGGGTATTCTATGACGAGGTGGGGGACAGGTCGCCGGAGTGGTATGATATTAAATACTGGTTCGAACGCCTCAGTCTGGGCAACGGCTGGATGGAGCTTCTCAGAGAAATGAGCCACAATATAGAATGGTACCCCGAATCCGAACAGGTTCTGGCCGAACTGAATTATGAATACGACCTGATATTGCTCACTAACGCGTGCCGTGAGTTTATGGAGGTGGAAACCGAGGCAATCAGCAAGTATTTCAAACGGATGATATCCTGCGTCTCGGAATTCGGCGAGGTGAAAAAGACACCGGAGTTCTATCTAAGGGTTTGCCAATCCCTCTCATGCGGGACTGAGGATATAATTCATGTGGGAGATCACTGGCATTTCGACTACGTGGCTCCCAGGGGATGCGGAATGACGGCTTTTTACCTGGACCGATCAGGACGTGATGATGGCGATTTCACTATCCATCAGCTTAGCGATTTGCGAACACGGATGATATAATTTTATCGGAAGAGAAATGGTTGAAGATTACAGTAATGAAATCGAATACGCCTTGAGCCACACCGAGATTGTGAGGCCTCCCATGCAAAGGCTCAATACCTTTGGCAATACAAGTGTGCATTATTACCTCCTCACCGAACCAATGGATTCGGTCAATGAAACGCGTATCCGGGAAGGTAGAGTAATTGCGGAGAGGCCGAGGATCGTCACAGCCGATTATTTCCTCAACGCGTTCGAGGGATTCGGAGAACACGCCAGTGATCAGGCAAGGGAAATGCTCAGCAGGCTCGGCTATTCGCCGGACATAATGGAATATAAATACCGGAATGAGGACACCCATAGCTGGGTACTATCGGAGGAAATAGGCGATGTGGCAATCAAGCTCGCCTCCAAGATTGATTACGAGGACGACCCGATGGCGGCCATCCTCAAAGGGCCCGATGATGCCTGGCAGGTATCTCTCTTGCAGTTCATTATGCAGGTGACAAGGTCATCACTGAGCAAGAATATCCATGATCTCAACAGCCATGGGCTCTTCCAGAGGGAACAGGGAATACCGAAATTCATCAGGGAGGAAATCGAAGACCTGTTCCGCCAGGTCCAGGAAAGCCGCATCGATATAGACGACCTTGGCTCGAGACTTCAGTCCTACGGTTTATTCGAGAGCTATCAGGATCGCTTTTTTGCCCTTTTCCATCGCAACAGATAGATAGATGGCTCATGATACCGTTTCCGGGGAAAAAGCCTCGGCGGTAAGTACCATCAAGGGATCTCCCTCAAATCTATTCAACCCCGTCCGGGAAGACTTTCAGAAATGGAGAATTACGACAAGGCAGCAAAATTGATAAACGAATCCAGGAGGCTGGTGGTTTTCACCGGAGCTGGTGTAAGTACGGAATCGGGTATTTCGGATTTCCGCAGTCCGGGCGGCCTCTGGGAGAAATACGATCCGGCCGAGTTCATATTCGACCGCTTCATCTCCAGTGAGCAGACCCGTGAAAAATACTGGGAGTTCAACCGGGTGCTCTGGCCGGGAATCGTTGAGGCCCAACCCAATGCCGCCCACCTGGCGATTGCCGAACTCGACCGTATGGGTAAACTTGACTGTGTGATAACTCAAAACATCGACGGACTTCATCAGCGAGCCGGACTTCCGGATGAAAAGGTGATAGAACTGCATGGTACCGCCCGATGGGTAATTTGCCTTGACTGCGCCAAGAGGTATCCGCGGCAGGAGATCCACGACCTGGTTGAGTCCGGCGTAAAGGCCCCGAGGTGTGACGAGTGCGGCGGCATTTTGAAGCCGGCCACGGTATCCTTCGGTCAGGCGATGCCGGAAAAAGAGACTCGTGACGCGGAAAGGCGATCCGGCTCATGCGACCTTTTCATTGTTATAGGTTCTTCTCTGGTCGTTTATCCGGCTGCACAGATGCCGCTTTTGGCCCGGCAATGTGGGGCAAAGCTGATCATTATAAATACGACTCCAACCCCGCACGACAGCCATGCCGAGGTGATAATCAGAGAGAAGGCCGGGGAGGCCATGCAGGAGATCATCAGGCGGCTATAGCCGCCTGAATGCGGGTAAATTCATTAACTGTAAAAAGGTGCCCTGACATAGCGCCAGGGCACCCGTTACTACCCCCCTCAATACCGCCTAAATCTTCGCCCCACACTTTCCACAGAACTCGAAATCACTGGGGATATGTACCGCTCCACAGCCTGAACATTTCTTGGTAGGCGGACCGAATTCGTATTCCGAGGGTATACCAGCGGCGTCTCGCTCCCTGAACCTCATCCATTCGGCTTTGCGCTGGTCGACAAAGGCCGAAGTTCCCTCCATCATCTCAGCGGTATTGGCAACGTGAATCGCCCAGAAATCCCTCCCCTGCATCAGCACTGTCGAGGATATATCATGCCAGAAGTTGAGCTGGGTCTTGGTGTACCGGATGGCCCACGGGAATTTGTTTATAAGGGTTTTACACAGCTTATCGACTTCTTCATCCAGCTGGTCGAACGGTACAACTTTATTGACTATACCCCAGTCAAGCGCGGTTTGCGCGTCGATGCGATCATCAGTCATCAGCAGCCAGCGGGCTCGCTTATCACCCATTATCATGGTAGCGAATTGAGTAGTGCCGATGGCGACGGCTCCAACGAAGGCCTCACCAGCAGTGAATTTCGTGTTATCAGCGGCAATAGCCAGATCACAGAACACTAGCAACTCGAATCCTCCCCCGATAATCTGGCCAAAACAGCGTGCTACGACCGGCTTACCGCAACTCCTTATGGCGGCGCCCATCCTGGCGAAATCGCCAGTTAGCGCCAACCCTCCCATTGGGTCAGTACAGATATCCTCGTTTATTGCCTTTACATCAGCCCCGGCAGCGAACGCCTTATCACCCGCCCCCGTCAGCACGATTACAGCGACCCGGCGATCATAACCAAGTTTGTCGAAAGCATCGGTCATCTCACGGAATACTTCGATTGTCAGGGCGTTGTAGGCCTTGGGTCGATTGATGGCAACTGTTGCCACCATATCCTTGATATCAACCAGAATTGAGTTATACGGGCCGTATTCCACAGCCATGCAGAACCTCCTCAGAATCTTAGATTGGGCATAAAAAATCGGGGAGAGAGGATTTGAACCTCCGACCCCCTGCACCCCATGCAGGTGCGCTCACCAGACTGCGCCACTCCCCGATGTAAAGCCAACTTATGTTACCATAGCCATGGAGGAAAATCCAAGCGTCGTTTAGTTATGTCAAGCGGCATCCTGAGGATTCTTGACTTCGAAGGTGCCAAGATGATATATTAACGTTCGTCCAAACCGCGTGGCAGCGTAGCTCAAAGGTAGAGCAGGGGACTCATAAGCCCAAGGTTACAGGTTCGACTCCTGTCGCTGCCACCATTAAGAGGGCCGGACCTCCACAAGCAACAAGGGGATTCCCGTCTTTCGTATTGGGACTAAGTCCACGGTACCGGATTCACATGTACCCTGTCAACCACCCTTTTCATAGAAGGCTCTACCCTTTAACGGACAGCCGGTGTCAAAGGTGGGGCAAGTTTCATATGTTACAAATCGCTGGTATCATTTCAACCATAATCAACGCCGCTAATCATTACTCTCCCCGGTTACAAGAGTGCTGAGAGGTCATAGTCACGGGTGAGAAATGATTTGTACTCAGGTATGGTTTTCACCCCTGGCTTAAATGGTGCTATAATATGCCTCGAAAGCCGTGAGCGAATTATGAAAGTCGTCGCAATAGTGGGAATGAATGGCTCGGGTAAATCCGAGGTCTCGGCGCGGTTCGAGGAAGCCGGATTCGTCAGAATCCGGTTCGGTGATATTACCGACAAGGAACTCGACCGGCGCGGCATGGAGATCAACGAGGAAAACGAGAGGCGCGTTAGAAAGGTTTTGAGGGATGAGCATGGCATGGAGGCATACGCCGTGCTGAATCTGCCCATAATAAATGAGGCTCTCAACCGTGCCCATGTAGTTGTCGATGGCCTGTATTCATGGGAGGAATACAGGCTTCTGAAGGAACAATTAGGCGATGACCTGATAATTGTAGCCGTCTACGCCTCACCAAAAACCCGGCAAAACCGCCTGCCGAATCGACGCATAAGACCGCTGAGTCCTGAAGAATCCCTCAGTCGCGACTATAACGAAATCGAGAAACTGAATAAGGGCGGCCCTATAGCTATGGCGGATTTCACCCTTATAAACGAATCGAACCTGCGGGAACTGAAAAGGGAGACCGGAAAGATCATCTCCTCTATCGCCTCATGAAAGAAGCACAACGACCGAACGCGGATGAATACTTCCTCAAGATAGCCTCAGTTGTGGCGGAACGGTCCACCTGCCTGCGTCATCACGTCGGCGCGGTGGCGGTCAGTAACAAACATATTCTGGCCACAGGGTACAACGGAGCCCCCGCCGGTTTGCGCGACTGCCTTGAGCTGGGTTGCCTGCGAGATGAACAGGCTATTCCTTCGGGGATGCGTCACGAAGTATGCCGGGCAATCCATGCCGAACAAAACGTTATTATCCAGGCTTCACTGCATGGCGTGAGCCTGGAGGGGGCCACCATCTACTGCACGCACACACCCTGCATCCTGTGCGCCAAAATGCTGGTAAATGCCAGGATCAGCCGCTTCGTCAGTTTCCGACAGTACGCCGATGATTCCTTTGTAAGGCTGTTCGATGAGGCTGGAATCACGGTAGACACCCTTCAGATGCCACCCACGGAGATCACTCACCTGGAATAAGACAGCCTCCACTCAGCCGGCTTTCCACCTCAAACCACGTGAATGATGGTCACGCCGCCAACTATCATACCAATGGCCAGCGACCTCATCACGACAGTGCGTACATCCATCCGGCGCTCGAGCAGTATACCGGAGGCGATCCTGCCTAATATCAACGCGTAGATGAACACGAAAACCGGCTGCGTGCTGGCGATGGTAGAAACCAGCGAAACCGGCCCCCGCTGAATCGACCAGAAGAGAAGAACAATCGCGACTGGAGCCAGCGTTTCGTTGATTGTCAGTATGGCAAACGTCGATCGCGGTCTCTCCACGCTCCGGAGCTGATTGAAGAGACCGCTCCGGAGTGAGAAAACTATCGCCATTAATCCCCAAATCACCGCCCCGATAGCGTACATATTCCAGGAGGATATGTCCTCAAGGGCATACTTGCTGGTGAGATTGGCGCCCGCCAGACACAGGGCCGCGATGAACGGCAACGCTACGTATTTATTGAGTCTGGTAGGCCCGGCTTGTTCGTCTCGCCCCGCCGAGATCAGTATCGCTCCCCCGACTGTGATCATTATCGCCAGCCATTCCACTCCCAGCAGCCTTTCATTCATTAAAGGAACGGCCAAGACCGCCACGATTACCGGATGAATGTTGACCACCGGGATTATCCTTGAAACCTGCACCTTCTGCATGGCATAGAGGAACGAAAATACAGCCAGCCCCCTGATAAACCCGGAACCAGCCGCTACCAAAACAGGGCCGGACCCAACCCCTTCCGGCCAGGGCGCGGTTACCAGGACAATAACACCATAGAATACGGCTATGACACCTACCGGAAACAGAAAAGCCCACAGACTGGGCATTCTGCTGGCGATCAGGTGACTATCTATAACATTGACCGCGGAAAGGATGGCAGCCGCCAGGATGGCGGAATCGGCCCAGCTCAAAACACATCGCTCACTTTCGGTATATTCACCGGATTATAGCTTACAGGATTCACGGAAGGATTCAAAGTTCCATCCCGATCACGAGAGATTACGCGCTCGTCCCCACGAATTCGCGCCGCCTGGAGACTGGTTTAACGAACCTCTTGAGGAAAGTGGTGACTTCGCCCGGTCTGGGAGTTTCCCACGGATTCAAATCTCCGCAGGTTTGGGGGATTCAAAGGGTTGATCTGATTTGCCTTAAGGAACCTCTCCAATAAGAGGTGACTTCGGGGGGCGGGGGGGGTCCCCCAGCTTTAAAAGTCCTCCATGATTGGGGGATTTAAGGAGGTTGATTTAAGTTGCCTTAATACGAACGGCAATGTATATCAGAATGGTACCGCTCCATGTCATTCCGGCTTGAGGGCCGGAATCCACTTCCCACCATTCATCCGGATTCGGAGTTTTCGCCGCAAACGGCGGGTGATTATTCGCTCTTTATTTGCCGGTCTGGTGGCTAAGCCGCACAGCTATCATCACTGTGATGAACCACCCCGGCCACCTTCAAAACGGGAACTACAAATGCCAGTCCGGAACCGGGCTCGTTCAGTTCGGCGGCCTGGACGATTCCCTCAAGAATGGCCTCTACCCTGCCTTCATAGGCTATCGAAAGTATAATTTCCTTCTCCGGTTCGATGGGAATCCCCATTATTTTACGCTTTTCATGAATCCCCACCCCGCGGCCATACATAACCGTACCGCCTTCGGCTCCAGCCCCGCATGAGGCCTCCAGAACTTTGGGACCCCATCCTTTTCTGACAATGCTGATGATAAGAAATATGTCCGACATTATTATTCCTCCTTTTCGCGCAATTTGATACGAAACAAAAGTCCGAGCACCATAATGGGGAGGATGGGCGCCAGGGCTATCAGTGATATCAGTCCAAAACCATCAATAATCGGGTCACGGCCTTCGGTAGTTGAGGCGATACCCACAGCTATTGCCAGCAGGAAAGTTACTGCCATCGGACCGGTGGCGACCCCGCCGGCATCAAATGCAATTGTGATGAAGTTCTTGTCGGTAAACCATAGCATGATTATTGCCAGAAGGTAACCGGGTATAATTATCCATAGCAATGGTATTCCATATACTATTTTGCCCATCCCTAAAGCGACAAAAAGGGCAACCCCAATTGATATGGTATAGAGAACCACTCTCTTAGGTATTGAACCGCTTGAGACTTCCTGAACCTGTTGACTGAGTATACGGACGGCGGGTTCTCCCAGGGTGGCCAGAAATCCCATCATGAAACCAAACGGTATCAGAAGCCATTGCAGCTTAATGGTCCCCAGCATTTCTCCCATGGCCTCGCCCGCCGGGAAGAAGCCGGCGTTTACCCCCTGGAGAAAGAGGATAAGACCTGCCAGTGCCAGCACAGACCCTTTCAGGAGATTAAATACGTAGCTTACCGGAAGCCTCAGTACCAAAAAGTGAAATATAAGGAAAAGTCCCAGCAGTGGCGCTAACGCCTGGACGATTCCCAGTGCTGTATGCCCGATGCCGTCCCAGATGGTTATGCTGCTCAATTCAACACCATCCCCATGATCATGACTCCTATTACCGGTCCGATGGATGCAAGCCCGATCAAGCCGAAACTGTCTGAGAGAGATGATTTTCCCGCCAGTACCGAACTGAATCCGAGTCCCAGCGCAAGAATAATGGGGACCGTCATAGGTCCGGTGGTGACACCGCCCGAATCGTACGCGACAGGCACGTATTCAGTAGGAGTGAAGAAAGCGAGGGTAATAACCGCGGCATAACCTCCTGCGAGAAGGTAAGCTATACGAAAATTCAACAGGATACGAATCATCGCCATCACAACGAAAAAGGCCACTCCAATGGAGATGACATAGACCAGGACATTCTTTGAAACAGTCCCCTGAGAGACCTCATCGACCTGATGGGTCAGGACGATGACATCCGGCTCGGCCATTGTCGCGGCGAAACTGATAACAAAAGCGATACCGATAACCCAAAATATCGAGCCCCGCCTCGGAAGTTCGGCTCCCAGCGCTTTGCCCATCGGCATTATCCCGATTTCAACACCTAGCAGAAAGAGAGCCATGCCGGCGATGACCATTATCGCTCCTACAACGAACTGGATGAAGACATCGGCGGGCATTCCGATTACAGCGAACTGTAAAATGAATATTACGATAACCAGCGGTAAAACAGCCGATAAGACTTCCAGCAACTTGGCTTTAACATGTTTCCACATATCTATAGGATATCATGGTTATGTTGGCTTGAAACTCGCCCGAGCGACTTTTTACAGGCAACCGGCTTAACCGATTACATTATTTAACCCGAAACCAGCGTTTCAAATACAATGGAATTCTCCCTGCGGGTGTCTTGTGAAATTGGGAACAATCCGTTTTCCCCTGACCGGGGAAAACCCTCCCCCTAACGAGGTAGGTTCTTCAGGCCACCTGATGGCACTTGCCATCAGGTGGCCTGAAGAACCTTATTAAACCGGGAGGGGAAAACAGCGATGCTGATATGCATCCGAATCAATCGCTGTTTTAGGGATTTAAGAGGGGGGCTTGACTTGTTAGCTCTTCTTTATGTAGTATATTGAACACCTTGGGAGCGGTGCCGCGGGAGAATGCGTCGCATATTACTCCCGCAAAGGAGGGGAAGATGCCAAAGGATTATCACAAGGCGTTTGAGAAGATAACAAGGCCTGAGGAAGAGGAGGGGAAGGAGGAAACCAGAGCTGATTTGCTGCGAAAATACCTGAAGGCCGCGGAGGAAACCGTTCCCCGTATCCATTCCGGCTGTAAATCTATGGCGGGTAAGAAAGGGTGGAAGTTCGATAAATGGAAGTACGCTACATGGGTAGATGATAATACCTATCAGGTAAGTTGCGGCGCTGTTATTGGGGTCGATTCAGGGGGAAACAAGGTAAAAGTCGATATCCGGCTGTCATTTCCCTCCTCCTCCAGCAATTCCACCGAAAAAGGGTATGTTGAGCTTCGTTCGGAAAAATCGACGGTACCAAACAAGGCCATACTTATCAGGGACTTCAGCGAGGATTTTCTGGAGAAATCTCTGCCCTGGTTTTTCAAGTAAAGATCAAGCCTCCATGTTCCTTATAGCATTTTGCTCACTGTTGGCTGAATGTATTTTGCCTTCCTCCGGCTCTGCGGATGATTACGGCGGCCACTATCAGTAGAAAAGCTAAAGCCAGCTCGATGACACCTGTCTTCCATCCACCCCCATGTATAGAGTGACGTATCCCCAGCGCGAGCATGGGTACGGCGACAGCCAGATTCAGCATGGAGTTGACAGGGATTGTTTGACACCAAACTGGCTTCTGATGAGCTAAAGATATCGAGCGCCCACCAGTGCCAGGGACTCGTTAACCCCGTCTTCGATCATCGCTGTCCGGGCGTCGCGAAAGATTTTTTCGACGGGACAATCCCGGGTCAGTCCGAAACTACCAAAAATTTGAATTGCTTCACTCGCCACTCTAAAAGCGGTATCAGTGGCCAGCGTCTTCGACGCTACAGCATGAGCCAGTGATCCTGGCTGGTTCGCATTATTATACTGTGCCACTTTCCGGGCAAAAACACGGGCCGCTTCAACCCTGGTGAACATATCCACAACCTTGAGTTTGATGTTCTGATGGTCAATGATTGGCGAACCACCCTGTACTCGCTGTTTTGCATAACTTAGAGCTTCATCAAAGGCCGCTTGCGCCAGTCCGGAAAAGAAGTTACCCATACCCGTGTTGCCTGCAGTTAAAATCACGGGCATCAAGTCCGTCATAGCGGCGGGATCTGTTACTATCATGTACTTTTTCGGGATTCTCACATCGTCAAAAACGATCTCACCCTGGTTTAATGGCCGTTGTCCCATTTTGTCCAGTGGCCTGCCACGAGATATACCCGGCAGATCCAGCGGAATAACCGCAAGGCCGGTGCCATGCATCCCTTTCGAGGCATCCAGGCTCACATGCAAGGCAGCGTGAGTGGCTATGGTACCATTACTGACCCATGCCGCCTTGTTTCCATTGAGGATGTACTCATCCTGCTGCATAAAAGCCCGAACAGAAGGAGTATACTTCGAATCGTTCATGTCAGGCAGGCTTCCCATTATCCAATCAGAACCATGGTCGGGTTCGGTGAGAGCCCAGCATCCGATCATATTCGCGTCTGTATCTTCGGCAAACGCTTTTGCAAGCCCCTGTACTTCCGGATCAGGAGATAACATCGCGAACTGAAATGGAAAGATGGCGGATGTAAGGCTGATGGCTAAACCGGCATCAGCATAACCCATGGCTTCCCAGATCAGTGGAAAGGCCGTAGCTGGCATGTTCTCCTGCATGCCTCCAAAAGCCTCTGGCAGCCCCGTTTTATGGAAGCCGAGCTCGCGGAACTTCTTATGTACTTCATACAGGAGAGAGCCTTCTGCAATCACTTCCGACGGATCGGCAAATCTATCCAGTTCTATCCCGACCGGCCTCATGATTTCCAGGCCAAATTTTCTGGCTGTTTCGCGCATGGCCTTTGCTTCATCAGGGAGATCCGTATCCAGCTCATGGTATCCCATTCTTTTTTTCTCCGGTATCCTTAAAATTCTGTACTTGATAATCGCTTCATAACAGGTTCTCAATTACCTTGCCAAACGATAGAACTCCATCAAACGCCATATGGGAGCAAAGTAACATATTACGTACGGGCAGCTTGTGCCATGGATCCAGCATCGATTCACCCGCAAAACTACAGCTTCCCGTGCCCATACTGACTTCTCCCTTTTCCATGATGTAGTCGACTTTAACCAGTTCCAATATTGAGTGCGTCCGGTTCTCCTCCGGACTGGGTATTGCCCTCAGCACTAACTGCGGCAGACGACTGTCATCGGGCATCGGACTGAAGACCATCTCATCCCTGACAACCGCGGAGCAGATCCGAATGCCTTTTGGACGTTCTACATACATCCCCAGCACGTCCTCTTGCCGGGTGAACTCGATAATGGCCTTCTTTTTAGGGAACCCGTATACCTCGCGCCCCGCTAATATAGGAACGTCCTGATCCAGAAACAGGTAAACGATATATGGCATCTGTTCCTCTTTATAGACCGCATCGATTGATAGTGTCACCTCCCGGTACGGGCCCAGGGAACTCTGCTCATACTCGATGAAGGCCAGCGTCGCAGATGGAGTGTCAGTTAAAGACAGGGGTTCCGGTAGCAATTCCCTGGCCGCCTCTTCATCGGTTTCATAAGTGAACGCATAAATGTGAGCTCCCTTGTAAACAAACGGTTTCTGGTGGTAAGCCGGTGCATCCACCGGCATGGTCGAAGCCATCTTGTCTTTAGTGAGCTTTCCCGATTTACCCATATTTACCCCCTTCATATAACTTGATAAATCGCCGCAACCAGTCTACCCGGATGGTTTGCTGCCTATCCTGCAACCGAAAACTTGCCAGTATTGTAACACATTACTGAGAGTTCATGCCGTTGCATTTTAAATTGACTTGCGGTACCATAACCGTATTCCGAACGTTTGCCCAAATACGATACATATTGCTATTGTGCTGTCCTTAACGCTTCTATACAAATATTCCGCAATGTTCTGTTCAACTCATTGCTTCACTTACAAGTGATATCATCCCACAAAAGACCGGTGTATTTACGGGACAATACACTCAAAAGGAGATCGAGATGCAGGAACAAATCACTTATTTTGAGAAAGAAGGCGAAGCGAATACCTCGCGACTGTTAAGTCTGGTAAAAGAAAGAGCGCAATCAAGGGGTATTGAAAAGGTTGTCTTAGCTTCAACAAGAGGAGAGACAGCCAAAGCAGCGGTGGAATCCTTTGCCGGAGCGGGAATCGAACTGGTTATCGTTTCCTGGCAATTCGGTTTTGCTGATGAGCACCCGTTCCCCCAAGCACTCGTGGATGAAATCAGGTCTAAGGGACACCGGGTTCATTTTGGTACCATGCTCTTTCATACCGACCGCCTGTATGGGGTCAAGACGCCTGAAGTGATGGGTAACCTGCTTCGCACTTTCGGGCAGGGGATGAAGGTCTGTACCGAAATCACCATGATGGCCTGTGACGGCGGACATGTTAAAGCGGGAGAAAAAGTAATTGCCGTAGCGGGTACGGCGTCCGGGGCTGATACCGCGATAGTTACCACTGCGTCACCAAGCACCAGGATGCCCGCCCTTCGAATCCATGAGATAATCTGCAAACCCCTGTTGTGAGCTGTCTGCCTTCGGAAGGCAGTAACTGATCAGGATAAGTTAATTCCAGCTCGGCATGATTGCGCCAGAGTCAATCACCTGGTTTTGCCGCTCCACTTCGTTCCGCTCCAGGGGCCCGCCTCCTTATGCATCAAGTAGCGGTTCACTTTTGAATTTTAACCAGCATTTATAAGAATAAGCGTTGATATATACAGCCACGTACTGCCAGGCTCCCACGAAGCTGCCAGGCTCTGATTTGAGGAAGGGCTCCAATCAACTTCAGAAAACGGTGTGACAGAGGGGTGGCGTTATCAAGTGGTCGCAAAATAGTTGCAGAAACAGTAAAAATGCCCGATTCTTAGAGGTTTTCGAAGCTAAATAAAGCGGTTGGTAGCGCATGCGGGATTTGCCAGCCTACCATAAAAATGGTAAAAATAGCTTCAAAGTGGTGAAAATGCGTTTTTATCAAAAATCGGAAATAGAAGCTAAAACCGAATCTTGTAAAAGCCTATAAAAAAGCAATTATTGGCAAAATTATTGGCAAAATTCCCATCGTGTTTTAAAGCTAAGCTACCGGACAAAAAAGCCGGGTGATACCCGCAAACATTAAACAAGTAAGGGGGAAACGATGGCAAATACACGCGGATGCTTATACCAGCTAGCGCGGTTACTAGGTGACGTCAATGCAGTCAAGAAGGGTAAGGTTGGCCGAAGAATAGGCCGTAGAGCGGCAGGCAAGGCTACTGGCCGGGGCCTGGGTAAGCTATTCAAATAACGTAGGTGCGGTTACTCTCGTAAAATGGAAAGTCGCCACAATTGCGATTCTGTGGCCTCTCAGAGGGTGCTACTCTCGAAAATATCGACAAACCGACAATGTTTCAACTCGCGTATGCGTGAGGACCTTCCGCCTAACGGCTAAGAGTTTTGCGGTGTGAGTCCTTTTAAGTGGTGACGACGCCGTCTTTTCCCGGCCGCCCATTCAGA
>JAWOBX010000096.1:0-18288 GCA_046484125.1 Dehalococcoidia bacterium
GCAACAGGACGTCTTTAACATCACCGCCAAGCACACCCGCCTGAATGGCCGCTCCGATCGCCACCACTTCGTCCGGATTTACACCCTTGTGGGGCTCCCTGCCGAAGATGCCCTTAACCTTTTCGATCACCTTTGGCATCCTTGTCTGGCCGCCCACCAGTATCACCTCGTTGACATCGCCAGCCTTAACGCCCGCGTCCGAGAGTGCCTGGTTGACCGGCTCCACGGTGCGCTCGATCAGATCTTCCACCAGTTGCTCCAGTTTGGCCCGGGTCAGCGTCATGGTCAGGTGTTTTGGACCGCTGGCATCGGCTGTGATGAAAGGCAGGTTAATCTCCGTCTGGGCTGTATTGGAAAGCTCGCACTTCGCCTTCTCGGCAGCCTCCTTGAGGCGCTGAAGGGCCATTCGGTCCTGCTTCAGATCGATCCCCTGGTCCTTTTTGTATTCATCAACAATCCAGTCGAGTACCCGCTGATCGAAATCGTCGCCGCCCAGGTGGGTATCTCCATGAGTGGATTTCACCTCAAAAACGCCTTCCCCCAGTTGCAATATCGATATGTCAAAAGTACCGCCACCAAGGTCAAAAACGGCAACGGTCTCGTCGCCCTTTTTATCCAGTCCATAAGCAAGCGAAGCCGCTGTCGGCTCATTGATAATCCTCAAAACCTCCAGACCGGCGATCTTACCGGCATCCTTGGTCGCCTGCCTCTGGCTATCATTGAAGTAAGCCGGAACAGTTATCACCGCCTGGTTAACCTTCTCGCCGAGCTTGGCCTCGGCATCCTGTTTCATCTTCTGCAGGATCATCGCCGAGATCTCCGGGGGTGAGTACGTCTTTTCCCCCATCTGTACATGAGCGTCTTCGTTGGAAGCCCTCACGATCTTAAAAGGCAGAACCTTGATATCCCGCTGAACCTCCTCATCATCGAATTTACGTCCCATCAGCCGCTTGATGGAGAAGAGGGTATTTTCCGGATTGGTGACCGCCTGACGCTTGGCCGTCTGTCCCACGTACCGCTCGCCGGTCTTCTGGCTTACAGCCACCACGGAGGGGGTTACCCTGCTCCCTTCGGCGTTCTCGACTATGACTGCATCGCCGGCTTCCATCACCGCCATGCAGGAGTTAGTTGTTCCAAGGTCGATTCCCAGTATTTTAGCCATTCCTTATCACCTCCTGGAGAAGAACCCGCTGGCTCAGCGGCAATTCCGCCCTCAGCTTCTTCCGCTTTCTCGCCTGCGTAACTGCGATGGGAACACTGCAGGCATACACGGTGCCATTCCTTTGTCGCCGAGTCCCAATCAGCGAAAACGTCGCCCCCGCATTTGGGGCAACCCTTGAACTGCCACATTTTCACCCCCTTTAAAGAGATGGTTTTGCCACCAACCCTTATTACCCCGCTCTTCTCCAACTCCGCAATCAGCCTTTTGCGATATTCTTAGTTCAGTTATGGAAAGCGGGACTGGGAAGCCTGAGCATTATAAATTACCGCTTTCCCCCGACGGATTTATCAGCTTACCTTGACCTTCTTTGATTCTTCCTTTTCACTCTTGGGCAGCGTCACCTCCAGCACTCCATCATCATAATTCGCCTCGATGTTATCGGCATCCACTGTGGAAGGGAGAGCCATTGAGCGCACGAAGCTGCCATAAGAACGCTCCGCAAGGTAGTAGTTCTCCTCCTTCGTCTCACTCTCATCCTTGCGCTCGCCTTTTATAGTGAGCGTATCGCCGCTTACCGAAACGTCTATATCGTCCTTTTTCACACCCGGCAGCTCCGCCTTGACGATGTACTTATCATCTTTTTCATACACGTCCACGGCAGGCTCCCAGCCAATGCCCTCTTCCAGCGGCGATCTGCCCCACAGGGTCGGGGAAAATGAGCGCCTGAACAGATCCTCCATCTCGCGCTCCAGATCCATGGCCGTTCCAAACGGCCTCCGTGGACGAACAGCTCTACCCGGTCTCCATCTCTCAATCGCCATTCTCGCACCTCCTTCAAGACTTTGAGCTATATCCAATCACAAACGGGGAATATCAGTCCCGCTTTCCATCGTTGAGAGCTATCTCAAGGTCTGATACCTGCCTTCGTGTGAATATCATACCCCCGCCGGCGCGGTTATCGCTGGTCCCGGCTGCCGCCGGGTTCGGTCCAGTACCAGGCTAGCGGCTGCCAGGCTCTCATTGACCAGATGATCCAGAGTCAGCAGACCTTTCATCTTCCCGTTCTGCACCACCGGCAGATAATGGGTCCCGTGCCGGGCCATAAGTTTGGCAGCCGATAATAAATCATCACCTGGTGATATCTTGGGCCCGTCATACTGCATCAGCGACTTCGCCTCCTGTCGCCTGGGGTTCCGGGCCGACGCCACTATTCCTGAGATAATATCCCCTTCAGTTATGACCCCGCGCAGCTTGTTGTTCTCACACACCAGTATCATCTGCAGATTGTGCTCCTTCATCCGCCTGGCCACCTCAATAATCGACGCGGATGGACATACTGTTACCGGATTCCTTTCCATGACCTCTTCGACTCTTTTCATCTCAACTCCCAGTCGTTTAATCGCCGCGAATTCCTCTACGTCAGCAGTCTGACCCGGATCCTGGAAGGCTCCTGTAAATAAGACCTGAGGTCTGAGGCCGCTTTTTCCCCTTCCGTATGGTCACCATCGCCCCCATCCTTAGAGACCGTCTCAAGATTCAATACCCTCTTCAGAAGTTCGATCCTCGACGTATTCAAACCAGTCCCACCAATCTCCCGCAGCACTCTCAGCGCCTCACACGTCTTACCGGGCTCTATAGCGTGTTCCACCTCAATCTTCATAATCATTTTAAGTAAGGCCTCCCTTTCCTGTCCTCGCTACGGCTATCACCGACGCTACTTTTAAGGGTAACTCCGCGGGACCCTTTTGGAACATCCGTCGCCTTACGTAATTATCCCTGCGGGATACCGCTGTTTTTAACCAGTCATGCCGATGATCTTGGATAAATACACACCTCTTTCAATTCCTCAGGACTGTTTATCATACGGCCATGAAGAATACCCTGTAACTTCGGGATATGAAAATTCCCGGAATTCAGAAGGATACCTTAGCGGCCGACCTGATCGCGGGGACGAGCCTGGCTCCTATTTCGCTCATGGCTACGTATTCTGTAACTCCCGCTCTGGCAGCCTCATCACGATAGTACCCGTCGTTGTACACTGATATAAATACAATGCTCATCGAGGGAAAGGAGTCCCCAACCTGGCGGGCGAGGTTAAGGCTGTCCCATTCACTGTTCATCAGGCCCAGGACCAGCACGTCAGGATCCGAGTCCCTGAGGATGTTAAGGGTATCTGGACCGTTGGTTGACTGCCCGACCACACGCAAGTCCGACTCCAGTTCAAGCAGTTCGCTGAGGGCCATGATCACTCGGTCATATCCGTTGGCAACAACGATGTGGATATCGGTTTTTTTCTCGGTCTGCATTACATCTTTCATTAAGAAACCTCAGTCACGTCATAACGTGTTAAAGCTCCTTATTAAGCGGCATTCTACGTATACTAAATTACAGATTTGAACTATCGAGGCATATCCGTAATAGTACGTAAAACCAGATGTAAAAGATTACTAATTTCCGCCGCTAATATCCTGAGGAGAACAAAAATGTCATTACGGGCGGGCAGGAGTCGATTGCCGGAGGCGAAAGAGATTCCCGGTCGGGGTCGGGATCACCGAACTCCCTTGTATCTCCGAAAAAATCCCCCTTAAGTCCCCCTTTAACAAAGGGGGAGAGCGAATCAGGGACAGGCCTTTCCGAAGGAGGGAGAAGTGAACAGGGGAAAGCCTGGGGTTTCGGGGCCACACATCCCCGAGTTACGTTGGAAGGCTTGATTTTATATGAAATACCACGAAGTCTCAGCGGGGCAGCCGGCTTAAAAAGCGGTAGGCTGCCCTTTTAGCGGAAGGTTTCGGGGGCGCAGCCCCCGGGGGTGAACAAGGGCGGCCAGGCGGGCAAAGGCCGCCGGAGGCGAAAGAGGACAGCAGACAAGTGATTACCCCCTCACTCTAACTCTCTCCCCCCAAGGGGCGAGAGGACACAAGGCCGGGGTTTCGGGGCCGCAGGCCCCGAGGTTTACATGGGCGGGCGGGCGGGAGATACCCGCCGGAGGCGAAGGAGATTGCCACGCTTCAGCTCGCAATGACGGAAAAAGAAAGTGCAGGAAAGCCTTCCTGCCGGGGGGCTTCCGGGGGTGTCCCCCGGATTAACAAGGGTTGGCGGGTGGGCAAAGGCCGAAAGGAACCTGCAAGCCCTTCACTCCTCCATCGGAATGATCTCGTGCTTGAGCGCATAACGGATCAGATCCGTCTGATTGCGAAGCCCGAGCTTCCTCATGATGTTATTACGATGAGTCTCCACTGTGCGCTGCCCGATGAAGAGATAGCTGGCTATCTGGGCATTGGTATAGCCCTGAGCGGCCATATGAAGTACCTCACGCTCCCTTGGAGTAAGGGCACCATCCTCGTCCATCGTTTCCTCTTGCGCCGCCCTCATGTATACCTCTATCGCCCTCTCTGAGAGTTGCGCGCTGAGGTAACGGTGTCCTGTGGCAACGGCACGGACTGCCTGCGCCAGCTCCGCTGAACTGGATTCCTTTAGAACATATGCCAGCGCCCCGGCTTTGAGAGCCTCGACAACATAGACCTCGTTGGCGTACATCGAGAGTATGATCACCCGGGTACTCGGAGAGCGCTTGACAACCTGACGAGTAACCTCAATACCATTGATATCCTTCATCATCATATCGAGAATGGCGATTTGAGGCTTCAGATTCTCCACAAGCTGGACCGCCTCCAACCCCCCACCCGCCTCGCCCACCACACAGATGTCTTCCTCATCCTCAAGAAGCGACCGAATACCTTCCCTGACCACTCTGTGATCATCCGCCAGCACTATGTTCAACTTTTCCATATTCATCCAGTTCCCGCCTTTTTATTTAAGGTACCTCTGATCAACCCCCAGCCCCCCGAACCCACCTCTTATTGAAGAGGTTCCTTAAAGAATTTTCGACCAGCCCGCTTGTATCCCCAACAATCCCCGGGGGAATGAACTCTGTTATCCATGGCGGTCCGCTCGAGCGGACCGCCGTCTTTTCGTTGCGGTAAGGTCATATACCCGGAGCCCGCATCCTGATGCAGACAACCGGAAATTAACCGGATAACTTACTGTTCTTTCAGGGTCCCCGCACTGAGTGGGAGAGTAACATGAAGCCTGGTCCCGATTCCGGGAGATGTATCTATCTCCATTTTCCCTCCAAGCAGATCGACCCGCTCCTCTATACCAACAATCCCGCCAGTTAATTCATGACGCAAATTCGCGAAGTCGAATCCCCTGCCATGATCCTCTATGGATAATCTCAGCGTTTCGTCATCGGCACTGGCCTTGAATACAATTTCTTCGGTGCCGGAGTGACGCACCGCGTTTGTCATAGCTTCCTGTGTGATGCGAAAAGCCGCTATGGCCAACTCCGCCGGAATCCGCTTCTCCAGTCCGCTGTGTCGAAAATCAATATTCACCCCGGTCCGCTCCTTCAGCTTCTCCGTCTGCCAGAGAAGCGAAGGCAACAGTCCCAGATCGTCCAGCATCCTCGGTACGAGTTCCGAGGAGATCTCCCGTATCTGCCTGACCAGTTCATCCGCCACCGAAACCGCTTTTTCTAAAGTTTTTTCAACCTCGGGATTGGCGGACCGTAACGCCTTATCGAGCATCAGCTTGAGCACCGTTATTGACTGGCCTACCTGATCGTGCAGATCCTGACCTATAGCACGCCTTTCCTCCTCCTGCACCTTCAGCAGTCTTCGTGAGAGCGCCCTGAGCTTCTCCTCAGTCTGTTTCAACTCAGTGATGTCATGAGTGGTACCCACAAGCCGAACAGGTTTGCCCGCTTTATCATATTCCACCTCGCCCTGCTCATGTACAACCAGTTCGGTTCCATCCGGTCGAATCACCCTGTGATCGACGTTATAAAGTGCCCCCTCGTATAAAGCCTCATTGATGGAACTCTCCACAAATCCCCGGTCCTCCGAATGAACCAAGTCCATGAATGCTCTGAAAGTCGGATTAATCTCACCCGGCTGATACCCGAAAATGCGGAACATCTCATCGGACCAGTGCACATCAGAGGTTGTGATATCCAACTCCCAGCTACCCACACGGGCGATTCGCTGGGCCTCGGCCAGACTCGCTTCACTGTGCTCCAGCATCTGCCGGCTTTTTCTGCGTTCGGTTATGTCGCGGCTTATCCCCAAAAGCATTGAGAAGCGGCCATTACCGTCGAGCATAGGCCGGATATTGTTTTCAGCCCATATGCCGGTTCCATTCTTACGCACTACCTCAAGCTCTATTCTCCTGGAAATTAAGGGTGCCTCACTGGATTCCAGCGGAAGGTTGGTTTGGGAGATGGCTTCGTACATAGCCTGGGAGGCCAGCTCAAATGATTCCTTTGTAAGTACATGCCTGACATGCATCCCCGTCATTTCCTCACTGGAATATCCGAGCACCGTACTTACTGAAGGACTGACGTACACAAAACGCATTTCGTTATTCACGATCCATATCACGTCTGCGACGTTCTCGGCCACAAGCTGGTAGAGTTCAATAGCCGATTTCGCCTCTTTCTCCGCCTGGTGGCGTCTTGCCACCTGACCCAGGAACGCGAGTAGCTGCTCCTGGTCAACAGGCTTGTTCCAGAATGCGGTAATCCCCTTATCCCCTACCGCCCGTGAGGCCAGCTCAACAGTGCCGTAACCGGTTATGATGATGGATTCGATCTCAGGATCACGCTTACGTAATTCCCAGACGAGCTCCAGGCCGGGCATATCCGGCAGCCTTATATCGATCAGGGCAAGGTCGAAGCCGGTTTCCTCGATTATGCTGATCGCGGCTTCCCCAGAGTGGCATACAGCGGGACTGTATCCTTCCAGTTCGAGCAGATCTCTGAGACTTTGGGCCAGATCTTCGTCATCATCTACGATGAGGATTGAAAGCTGTGGCTCTGGCTTTTGCTGGTCTTCCATGGTGTTTGTTGCTTTACCTGAGAATACTGCTTTCTACTTTGTTACTGCGGTTACCTGTCGGAGGTATCCTTTGCCTCCGGCGGTCATTTCCCCCGCGGCCGTCCTTGTTAATATCGGAGGGCTGCGCCCCCCGAAACACCTCTCTTTCTCCTAATTACCCGCCAACTCCCCCTATTAACTTCTCCCTCTTTCGGAAAGGCATGTCCCGTACCCCGATACGGGAGGGATACAAGGGAGTTCAGTTCCATAAATCCCACCGGGAATCCCTTCACTCCTGATTCCCGACTATTGACTCGCTAAACCCTATCGCCTCCGGCGGGCATCTCCCGCCCACCAGCCCTTCGGTACCCGGGGGGAAGGCTTTCCTGCACCTTCTTTTTCTGTCGTTCCCTTGTCCCGTCGGCAATATCTTCACCACCGGATCCATTTAAGGGCGAACACAGAGATTCGCCCCTACATACTGACCATCGACTCTTCACTCTCGACTACTGACTCCCGACTATCGACTCTCCCTTCCCCGGTCTTCCTTTCTCACCTTTTCCAGCATCATGAATATGGCGGACAGGTCAAGCGGCTTGCGCATCCAGGCTCGGTTTTCCCGTTCTGTTACCCGTTGCGCCAGATGACCGACCTCGTCGGGATAACCGGTGACCGCAACCACCGGCACAGAAGGCCGTATCTCACGCATCGCCCGGTAGGCTTTCCAGCCATCTGACAATCCCAGTTTCATATCCAGGATGACCAGGTCGAAATTGCGATAGCGCAGCTCCTTCAGCGCTACATCCTGGTGATAGGCCGTAGTCACCCTGTAGCCCTTCTCGCCAAGGACATCCCGCATGCTCTCGCAGAAATCCATATCATCGTCGACTACCATAATCCTCGCATCGCTGGCCATGGCGTCGTCTATAGCGCAGAGAAGCCGGTCCAGATCCAACGGTTTCTCAAAACACCCGAAGGCGCCCTGGTGCAAAGCCGTTAATACCAGTTCCGCCTCGGGATAGGCAGTGACCAGAATTACCGGGAGATCCGGATACAAAGATTTCATATGCGAATAGGCCGTTACCCCATCCATACCCGGCATCTTGATATCCATCAGTACCAGATCCGGTCTACGCTCTCTCATCAGGTCGAGCGCTTTGGCGGGATCGTCGAGTATTATCGCCTCATGCCCTTCTTCCCCGAAGATATCTCCAGCGCTACTGGCGAACTCAAGGTCGTCATCAACTACGATTAATTTAGCCATTGTCCTATCCGCCTTCTCCACCCGAAAGTGGTAGATATACAGTCACCGTGGTTCCTTCACCTGCCGTCGAGTTGAATTTTATACCGCCGCCATGCTTTTCCGCAACCTGACTCGCGATCGCCAGCCCCAGACCGGCCCCTGCGGATTTGGTACTGAATAGCGGCTTGGTTATGTTATGCATTACCCCATCCGATATGCCGGGGCCAGTATCACCGAAGGATATTTCCGCCAGGCCCTCAAAACTTCCCAGTGTGACGGTAAGTATCCCCTCCCCTTCCATCGCCTCCACGGCGTTCCTGATGATATTACCAAAACACATCATCAGTTGCTCCCGGTCCGCATACACAATGACGGGCGCCCGGGGTAAGTGGCTGGCCTGCCGAATGCTCTGCGGCAGCTCTTCCTGCTTCAGAGCGTCCTCGATCAATGCGGACAGATCGAGCCATAACCTGGCCGGCTCCTTCATTCTAGTGAGGTTGAGCAGGCTCTGGATGGTGGCCACACACCGGTCAACGCTTGCCTTGATCCTGTCCAGGCTCTCCTTCACTTTACCGTCGGTTTCCGGTAGACGGCGCCTGAGAACGAATACACTGTTGTCGATAGTCGCCAGCGGATTTCGCAATTCATGGGAAATGGTGCCGGAGAGCTCACCAAGGGTGGCCAGCCTCTCGTAGCGATGGCAAGCCTCCTGGGCCAGTACGCGGTCGGTGGTCTCGGTGAGAGAGAAAACCAGGCCCTGCACAAAGCCGGAGTCTTGCTTTACCGGGATTAAAGACCAGTCCCAGTACGTGACACCTCTTTCCGGCTGATTCGGGAACAGGAACGGCTTATCGTTATACCTGACAGGATCACCGGTATCCCTTACCCGCCTGAAGATAGCCTCATTCTCCCTGTCAGGAAAGAGTTCGAAGTGGTTCTTCCCGATAAGCGCTTCTTTGCTGTATCCGGCGTTCGAGGCATAAGATATATTAACGGCAACAAAGTTGAATTCGGTATCCAGGTAGGCAAGTTGCGCCGGAGTATTCTCCATGATCGCCTCCTGGATAGCCGTCTGCCTGACGAGGAGGTCCTGAAGTTGAGTCTCGAAGGTTATATCCCGGGCAAACACCGCCACCCCTTCTCCGGTCGGGTATATTTTCATCTGGAGATAGTAAATACTTTCGCGAAAATAAAATTCGTTGATCAATGTCTGTGTCTCGTCTTTCTCGATGGCCCTTTTATATGACTTTATCGCTTTTCTGGTTTGCTCGTTGTCGGGAAAGATATCGAGAATATACTTGCCCAGGACTTCTTCCGATGAAAGCCCAAGCAGCCCCTCCGATGCTTTGTTCCAGAACGTATATCTCAAATTCAAATCCAGGGCAAAGAAGATGTCGGATATGCCGTCAGCCAGCTTTTTGTAACTTGCTTCGCTACGGATAATCGCTTCCCGCGCCTTGAGCCGTTCGGTGACTTCCTCTACGGCCACGTTGACTCTTACAACGTTACCTTCCGCGTCCCTCAGGGGTACCCACTGCTCTATCCAGTATCGGTATACGCCGGGCTGTGCCGACGTGGTTCCGGATACTTCCACGTCATAAAGTGGTTCTCCGGTGCGGAAAACCTGTTCGGCCAGTTCCTCCGCCTTATCGGCCAGATGAGGAGCAATCTCTCTTATGGTCCTGCCGATGTGTCCGGATACCGGAACACCATTCATCTCGGCAATCTTCTCATTGATGCGGATAAATCTTAAATCGCGGTCCAGAACGCACAGTCCCACGCCCGCCGTATTGTAGATCGCGTCAATTTCCATTAATTGCCGGCGGATTCGCTCTTCACTTTGAAGCAAAGCCTGCTCCGCCTTCTTGCGCTCGGTTATGTCACGAAAGACCTCCAGCTTGGAAACGGCCCCATCCGGCTTATACAGAGGATTATCCATAAGCTCATACGTCCTGCCGGTTTTCTCTGAATACCATTCCCAGCGCACGGCCCGGCCGGCGAATACTTCACGGTTGACACACTCCGGGCACGCCCCCTTTCTGTCCTGAAGATACTGATAACACTTCATACCTTCAAACGGGCCAAATTGTCTCTGCAAAGCAGTATTGGCATACTCAATGTCGTAGTCCGGCGTAATTATGCAAATGCCATCGTCCATGGTATCAAGAACGCCCGGCAAACAGTCGCGGCTTTCAATCTCCTCAACACGGCGACGAAGCTCGCGCAGCTCTTCAATCAACTGGCTTTTTTTCTTATTTTCGTCCTTCATAATGGAAAGAACCGCTCAAAGTAATTTATTTCAGGATGCATCAACCGCACCTATCGAAACCGGAATAAAGATTTATTCACCCCTTCATCCTCCATCTTCTGGTGATTAAGCTAAAGATAGAAGCAAGCCCAGACCGAACCTGTCGAAAGGGGGGCTTTTGTTACTGGCGATCGTCGGCTTGCTCGAGTAGGCAGATTATACAACATCAAGCCATATTTTTAAAGCATGCGATTTAACCCGAAAACAGTGTTTCAAAATACAAACCATCGACCCTGTTGATTAGCTTAACCCCACACCCCACCAGAATATTGCTATCACAAATCATTTAAAGTCTCTCCCTGCAGCATTGCTATTATAGGCTGAAGGAATAGTGATGCAACTTATGGCCGACCTGACTTCCAGCTCTGGAGCTGTTCTACCACCTCTTCATCGGTCAGGTCGTGCCAGTGGCGGTAGTAGCTGGCCACGGCGAAGAAGGGGCCGCGCCCGATGTTGAGGGTTACGAGGTCATCAACCTTCGGCTTGACCAGCTCATACGCGCTTTCCGAGCAGGTGGGAACCGCCACCGCGACTTGCGTGGCTTGGCCATTCCTCACCGAGTTCACCGCCGCAATCATGGTATATCCGGAGGCTAGGCCGTCATCTACGATGATTACACGGCGGCCGGCCACTTCGGCCATGGGAATTACGGCACGGTACGCGGAGCTGCGCCTGGCTATCTCCTTTTTGACCTCTTCAGCCTGGCGGTCTATCTGGGAGCGGCTCAAGCCGATCTGCCGGACCAGCCGGTCATTCAGGACCACGGTGCCATCCTCGGTTACGGCCCCGTAGCCTGCCTCAGGCTCGGTGGGGATGGGGATTTTACGGGGGATAATTATATCCAGGTCGGCCCCCAGGCGGTAAGCAACCTCAATCGCGACTGGCACACCACCGCGAACTATGGCCAGGACCAGTACATCCAGGCTGCTGTAGGAGGTCAGCGCCTCAGCGAGGCGCTGGCCGGCGTCGTTACGGTCTTCGAACAGTGTAGAGGACCGGTTGGTCATTTATGGTGCCTCGAATTCCTCCGAGATCTTTCGTACTCATTCCGGCGTGCCTCGAGCATCTCCGGCGGCACGCCGCACTGGGCGGTCCAGCGGGCCGCCCAGTCGTGATAAGCCTCGTTATCCCAGGCATCATCCATAACAGAGCGGACTCCCTCCGCGTACACTTCCAACTCAGGAGCGAATTCAGTGAACATCCTGTCAGCCCCTTCGTGGGTCGGTTGGGCTCCAGATTCATTTATGATCTGCCACATCACACCGGGATTGTCGATCATTGGGCACGGTCTCAGCGTATTGTAACTGAATGGCTGGCTCTGCTTGATCCCGGTAAAGAATGGCGAGCCCAGTGCCTCCGCCAGGCTGCACCGGTGTATATTGTCGGTGGCGAAATGACAGAATATACACGGCTCCACATCACCGCGGTGGTTGATGTGGAAGTAAAGCCGGCCTCCCGCGATGCAGCCACCGGTGAGAGTACCGTCGTTCCAGAAGTCGATTGGCAGTATCGGTTTTGTCTGTCGGGTATGGTTGAGGAAGCGGCGCATCCGGTCCCGCTGCTCCGGTGCCGGCATGAGGCTGATGTCAGGATCGCCCCCAACCGGCATGTAGAGGAACAGCCAGCCATAGAGAGCGCCCTTTTCGATGAGGAAGTCGACCCATTCGTCAGAGCAGATGGCGTCGACGTTGTGGGTGGTGAGGAGGGAGGAGAAACCGAAAACGCACCCGGCCTCGCGGAGGTTATCCATAGCTTCCAAACATATATCGTACGATCCGTTTACCCGGGATGCGTCCGTGAACTCTCTCGGACCGTTTATGCTGATCTGCGGGGCGATATTCCCCATCTTAACCAGCTCATCAGCCATTTCCCGGTCAATGAACGAGCCATTGGTGTAAATCTGGAAAAAGGAACGGTCGTGATTTCTGATTACCGGCAGAAGGTCCGGATAGATAAACGGCTCGCCCCCCAATACGATGAAGAAATTGATGCCGATATCCTCCGCCTCGCTCAGGAGACGGTCGAATACCTCGGGCGACATATCATCCCTGCGCTCGTAACTGGCGGCATAACATCCCTCGCAACGGTAATTACAGCGCATGGAAGGGGAAATCAGCATGACGTAAGGCGGGGTGATCCCGTATTTGCGCTCACAGCGATCTCTGAGTTCCGGGTCGCGAAACAGCATGCTTGCCAGCATCCGCGCTATTGTCTTTTCCCGAACATTGGGATGGGTTTGAGTCAGCACTCTTTCGAGGAAGACCGGGCCTGGATTCTGCGGCTCAATCCATTTTTGTATCGCGTCCCTGATCATCGCCTGCTTCTCGCCACTGGCTATATGATCCACAGCCGCGGCGAGCTGGCCGGCGGCCTGTCCGGGGTTCCCGCTCAAGGAATTCAGCACCTCTCCCATCACGCTTTCGGCAAGTGCTCTCTGGTCACTGGCTGTGGTTCCCCCCTGCGTTAAAGGTCCCATTGTATTCCCTCTCGATACTATGATGCGATGTATAAGGCCCTGAGAGGCACACATCGCCACAAGTACCACATCGCTCGATAATAGCCTAAACTCCATCGCAACTAGAGAGGAATCCGTATTTTCCGAGAAATCCGGCTGATTAATCACGTAGATTTGGGGGATAAAGGAGTTTATTTCGCCTCCGGCGGCCTTTGCCCACCCACCGACCCTTTAGTATCCGGGGGACACCCCCGGACCCCCGGCAGGAAGGTTTTCCTGCACTTTCTGACACTGTCGTTCCCGACTCCAATCAGGAATCTTATCCGCCTCCGACGGCCATTTCCCGACCACCGACCCTTGTTAATCTTGGAGGACTTCGCCCCCCGAACCTCCCGCATTATGTCATTCCAGACCCCGATCCGGAATCCAGGTGGAGTAGGGTGGTGGTACATCCTGAAGCCACTTCTACATAACTCCTCTGGACGGGTGAGTTTAAGGACGAATATCGTATTCGCCCCTAAATACCGACTACTGAATCTCGACTATTGACCCGCTAACTCAGGAGGATTCGGAGGCAGCCTTCAGTTCCTGATAGGCTTTCCTGGCCTCCTCCACAGATGCCTCATTCTCCAGCGTGGTAACATCACCGACCTCCTCATCGGATGCCACCGCCCTCAAGATTCTCCGCATGATTTTGCCGCTCCGGGTTTTGGGCACCGACTCAACGAAATATATCTCCTCCGGGGCCGCCACCGGACCTATACCCTCACGCACATAGCTGGTAATCTCCTTTTTCAGCTCAGCGGAGGGCTCGGTTCCTTCCCTGAGAGTAGCAAAAACCACGATAACTTCGCCCTTGACCTCGTCAGGCCTGCTCGTCGCAGCCGCCTCAGCAACCGACGGATGGGCAACAATCGTATCCTCTACCTCCGCTGTCCCGATGCGATGTCCGGCGACCTTTAACACTTCATCAGCCCGTCCCAGAAGCCAGAGGTAACCGTTACTGTCGCGCATGGCGAAATCGCCCGTGTAATATACACCGGGATAGACGTTCCAATAGGCTTCATAGCGCTCAGGGTCACCATAAACACCACCAAGCATGCCTGGCCAGGGCCTGCGGATTATTAAAAAACCGGTTTGTCCGTCAGGAAGATCTTTACCATCAGCGTCAACCACCGCCACATCCACACCCGGCAGTGGAAGTGAGGCTGACCCGGGCTTAAGAGGGACTTGATCTATGCCCGGGAACGGAGAGATCATGATCCCGCCCGTCTCCGTCTGCCACCAGGTATCCACAATGGGACACCTCTGTCCGCCGATATGCTTGTAATACCATTGCCATGCTTCCGGGTTGATAGGTTCGCCAACCGTGCCCAGTAATTCAAGGCTGGAAAGATCGTGCCGGGCAGGCCATTCCTCCCCATGTCGCATGAACATTCTTATGGCCGTCGGAGAAGTATACAGTATACTCACACTGTATTTCTCCACGATATCCCACCAACGGTCCAACTCCGGATAGTCAGGAGCCCCTTCATATATGACCATTGCCGCACCGTGAGAGAACGGGGCGTATACTATCTGGCTGTGGCCGGTTACCCACCCCACATCCGCGGTACACCAGTAGACCGACTCCTCCTTGATATTGAAGACCCATTGATAGGCGACGTGGTTGAACACCATGTACCCGCCGGTGCTGTGCACGATTCCCTTTGGTTTCCCGGTGGTTCCTGAAGTGTAGAGAACATAAAGCGGATGTGTGGCCTCCACCGGCTCCGGCTCGATATATGTGGGAGAGGCCGGCAATAAATCGTCGAGCCAGCAGTCCCTGCCTTCCTGCATGGAAACATCCTCACCTGTTCTCCTGACGACGATAACACTCTCCACGCAGTCGCACATGGCAGCCGCCTCATCGGTGATCTGTTTAAGGGGTATGACCTTACCCCGGCGATAACCTCCGTCAGCCGTAATGATCATCTTGGCACCGGTGTCAGTCACCCGGTCGCTGACGGCATGCGCACTGAATCCGGAAAAAATAACAGTATGAACCGCGCCTATCCTGGCACACGCCAGCATCGCAATCGGTAATTCGGGGATCATGGGCAGATACAGGGCGACACGATCGCCCTTGCTGATGCCCTGTTCCCTCAATACGCTCGCAAAACGGTTTACCTCCCGGTAAAGGGTGGAATAGCTGAGGACCTGACAATCTCCGTTCTCACCTTCCCAGTATATAGCCACCTTACTGCGCCGCCAGCATTTAACGTGGCGGTCCACACACTGGTAGCAGGCATTGAGCTCACCGCCCACAAACCATTTGGCGTAGGGAGGATCCCACTGTAGCACCTGATCCCAGATCTTGTGCCAGTCAAGGCTCCTGGCCTGTTCCGCCCAGAAATCCTCCGGCTCTTCCATCGACCTCCTGAACATATCATTGTAATGCCTCAGCGGCACAATGCTGTCACCGCTGCAGACAAGGCTGAATTGATCCCGTGGTTGTTCCTGACTCATTTTTACCTCCTCAACCGCGACCGGCTACATTGTATGCTCCCCTGCATTTTAACAACGGGCGTTTTTATTAAATTATAAGCATTTGTTGTTTTTCATGTATCCACCAATCGGATTGTCTTTTCCACCCACTTTAATTACCCTGGCGAAACGGGATTAAAGGCATACTGTTGATTGATGATTTGAGTCCCGGCGACAGCCATAGCGAAAACCTCTGCGGAAACAAACCCTAAGCCGAATCTATTGATCCTTGAGCAGGGCCTCCGTGATATACCCTATCACAGCAGAGGCCGCTAACATGAAGAAACTGAGTACGCCAACGTATAGCCAGCCGAAGTAGCCGACCATAACCGGCAGGAGCGCTAGCTTGATTGACCTGTTATAAAGGAACACAGCCAGCAGTGAGCTTGTCGCCCCCTTATCCTTGAGATCTTTCAACAGCGGATACCATGCGTAAATCGGGCCCATGGAGATAATCCCGGCCACAGCAGAGAGAGAAAACCCCTTTATCCCCGCACCCCTTCCCAGAAATCTAACTACCTGGGATGGCTTCACAAAGAGGTTTAACACAATCATTGCCCCGAATACCACCGCCATGGGCCAGGCTATACTCAGAAAAACCTTGCCGCTGCTGGAAAACGCCTGAGAGGCATCATCGGGGCTTACCACGAAGAGCACGCCATAGATTGCCAGCACAGCCACGGGGAAAGCCCACCAGCGTGAGATGCTTATTCTGCTTTCCGATTTGCCTGAGGACTGTTTATCCAACTTTCCCTTGCTCACCCTTCTATCAGATTTACTATTGCCGCTGTGAAGATAGCCAGTGGTATAGTGACCATGAAGGCAAGCCCGTTTCGTACAAGGGCAAACCTCCTGCCTAGTGCGCCTATCTCCGCGGGCAACTGAACCAGCCCCACTGTTACCCAGGCCACGATCAGAGCGGTAACGGCGTACAGACTGACCTCGAGGTCAAGCAGCTTGCCACCGATGACATAGCTGTTGACCGGGTTGCCGGCAAGTATGCTGCCGAATAATGCGCCCCAGAGGGTATCGAGTACGGAATTGCCGGAGAAAACAGATGCCAGCGCCTCCTTTGATACCAGAGCGTTGAATAAACCAACCAGGAGAATAACTCCCACCAGGATGGGCACCAGATTGAAAAACTGCCGTGCCGAACTCAGTAGCGCGCTGAAAATGGCCTCCCTGTCAATCCCCCCACCATCGGATTCAGCTTGGCCCGGCTCCATAGAGTGCTGACGGTAATAATCGATTGCCTCTCTTACGGTCCCGCTCAGGTTATCGTTGACCTCTATACCCGAGGAAGCGAGGTATCTGGCTGCCATGGGACTGCAGTATCCGGTCAGTATCGCCTCGACTTCATGACTTACGGCAACTACCACCGCCCGCATGCCGGCGGCGCGTCCACCGGATGCTCCAGGGTTTGCTACCGCCATGGATTCCATCGTTTCGGTGTCTACAATCAGCAGGTATTCCGCTCTTCCGAACACCTTCGATACACCAGAATCCAGCTCTGTGCCATCGGCTGAGACCGCGATCTTCATAATTCCGCCGTTTCAAAACCGTTTAATTTCCAGGGTTGGAGCGATGAGCGCTACGTTACCCGCCGCCGCAGAAAAGAAAAACCATAAATCCTGACCTTAATACTACATCAGGTGTAATATTAATAACAGCGTCCTAGAACGTCCCATAAATAACCAGACTTTCGCTGATAGTAATTGTACGCAAATACTGGAGCCTTATCCCCACCACCCGCCCGACGCTGGCCCACCGGTAACGCACTCGCGGTTGCCAGTGCGTTACCGGTGGGCCAGCTTTTTTAGTAAAGCAATGCGGTGAAAAAGCATTGCGGAACATTTGTATGGAAGCGTTAGGGACAGTACACTAGCGGATAAGCCATGCAATTACCTGTAAAGCGCCTTACAATTCCACCGCGGCATCCTGCTATAACCTCACACTGATTCGACTTCACGATGGGAACATCCCTGACCGATCCTGTTAACTCATATTTATCATTTACGCTGCCGACTGTGAAGACGATTCCCGGACCCTGCTTACCCGTCACGCGTGTCCCCCGGTTTCTCAGAGGCCGAGCGTTCTATATCCGGTTGAAAACCGGGCGAAACCCTTTCGGGTAACCTCCCACTTCTCAGCATAAAAATATTAAACGCTACGATGCCTGCCACACCGAGTACGGCAGCGGCGGGAAATACAGAGATTATTCCCCTGAAATCCTCTATCAACCCCCCGAATATCGAGCCGACGACAAGGCCAAGCGACATAGCCATATTTGATATGCCCATTACGGAGCCCATTCCCATATCACGGCCCTTCTCAACTGCTATCGCATTAATGGATGGCAGGCCCATGCTTTCGGACGCGCCCATCAACACAAATAGAATCAGTAATGCAGCGAAACTCCCCAGCCAGGGAATTGAGAACCTAACATATTTAGTAATCTTTTCAATTCTTCTGGATGTCTAAACATATCAAGCATTGCACCACGCATTCCTCTAAGAAATTCACTTACAACATCATATTCAACTTTATAAGATGTTTATCCAGTATTATGGAAAGGTTCCGCTTGTTCTGTTATTCTTTACTTATGCAAGCACCCCAACATCTTTTGGACAGTTACTGGTATTGCTATGCAAACTCCACAGCAATGCTACTTCGTTCCATTGACGAAAGAATAGAACCAGCACTAATCGAAGTTCTTTCTGG
>JAWOBX010000043.1:0-69282 GCA_046484125.1 Dehalococcoidia bacterium
TGCCGTTTTAGTAGCTACCCAATACAGAAACATTTACCATATTATTGACAGACCAAGAGAGCTGTTGACGGCTCCCACTATCCCCCAACCCCGATGGAATTTTAAAGTTGTGGAGTCACCCTGTAGCTCCGACCTCATGACTTGTTGAAGAGGTTCGCTTATAGAATGCCATATAGCTGGGCTCACTCTTATCCCCGCTTCAGGGTGTATTGCCCGTCATGGCATTTATCGGCCGTTTGCCAGGCTGAGAAGACCATCTCCATTGATTGCTCCCGGCGAAAAAGGCTGCCAGGTTTCCGCCTGGCAGCCTTTGGTATATAAGCAAGTGATTTCGAACGGCTTATTTATTCATGCTCAGGGTTAAAAACAACGTCAAAGAAACTCTCCACCCAGTTGTTATCATGGTACATATCTTCCGGCAAATCGGCGTGGAAAAAGATCAGATATTCGCCCTCTTCAAGGAATACTTCAGGGAAGGCGGCTTCCATGGATTCGCCCGAAGCCAGACCTTCAACCATCATCTCGCCCGCGTAGTCAGTGGGAGTTCCATCCGTGTGGGAGATTTCGTAAAAGATAATGAAGTTTACGAATGACTCCTCGCCGAGGTTCCAGACTCTTACCGCGGGAATTAGAGGCTCTCCGGCTATCTGGGACCCCTTAGGGGAGATTACCTCCTGGAGGGCCACATCATACTGCATTAGCGCTGACTGGCCCCATATATTGTGCTCGGCGTCAGTCAGGTAATAAATGATGAACTCGGAATCGGTCTGGTCTATCTCGACGGTATACCACTGGCACGGCTCAATGGGTTCATCCCATTCCTTGCTTCCCAGGTGTTCTCCGTCTTCGGAGAAAAAGTGGATATCGTAAATGTTGCTGCCGTTGGGGAAGTAGGCAGGTATGCAATGTACTTCCACGATGGTTTTACCACTATCAGGGTCGGTATGATGCCTGGTATGAATACCGGTGATAACAGGGGCAGACGGATCCGGTTCCGGCGGAGGCGTTGGTGTAGGCGACGGCGATGGTGATGGGCTGGGCGATGGACTGGGTGTCGGCGGAGGTGTTGGTGTTGGTGACGGTGAAGGGGATGGTGATGGTGTTGGGGAAGGAGTAGGAGTAGGCGAGGGTGAAGGAGTCGGAGTTGGTGTCGGGGTCGGGCTGGTGGTGGGGGTGGGGGTGGCAACTACAGGAGAGACAGCAATAGCGTAGTCTATCTCTGTATGTACGGGAAGCGAATTGTCGTAGGTGCCCTTGAAAGCAGTGAGTTCGTCAGCCCAGTTCATGCCCACGAAATTGGCTGTATCTTTATCGGTGGAGTAGTCTTCAATAGCCCATAATCCGCCGGGGCTATCGGAGGTGACAACAGTGTAGATATCATGTGAGACGTATTGTGTATCGTTATGTTTTGAAGAGGGGTGAGGGTAACCATGGGGTGCGGGAAGCACACGACCCTGACCGCCGGTCTCCGCGTGATCCCAGTAGGGATCGCTGATTCCAACTTTTTGACTGGTGGAATTCACACCGGCGCACGTCACGTAGTGGCCACCAATACGGACCCATTCTCCCTGGCTCATATCGTCCATACCGTGCCACTGCCAGAAGCCGAGCAACAGCACCACATCCTGGCAACGCTCGATCTCCTTTACTATCCAGGAGAATTCGGGACTTTTTTGAAGATGAACGCTGAATCCGTCATAGACACCCTTATCCTTGAGATACTGGATCACTCCGTCTCGCATATCCTCGATGAAGGTTCCCTCTGAATTCCCCGAGGTCCGCTGGCCGTTTGTATCCATATAGACGGCCAGGTCCTTCACGAGAGGATCCACGTTCCTGGCATCATGGTCATCCCATGCTGACGGGTTGTAGGATTCGACCATGGGATAGTTATCGTTGATAGCTGGTGGAGCTACGGGGGACGATTCATATTTGGAATCGAACCACCAGAGGGAATTGGCCATGGCCACCGGTCCACAGTAAGACCAGTTGCATGGGGTTACGCTGACACTGGTATCATCGTTCATGATCTGGTCGTCAGACACTCCGGAACCGGACTTGCACCAGCTATCCTGTTTCTGGTCAAAATCCGGCATTCCACTCAGGGCGTAGTCCGTAAAATCACCGGGCTTCCAGTACCAGCCCGGTTCAAGTGTGGGAACGGGTGTGGCAGTGGGTTCCGGGGTTGTTGTTTCAGTTGGGGAGGGAGAAGGAGAAGGGGATTGGGTGGTGGGGGTGGAATCATCCCCACCGCAGGCGGTTAACATGGTTCCGGAGATAAATACCACCACCAGCGTGACGGCTAAGAATATGCGAGCTCTCATCAATATTACTCCTTCTGTGAATATTTTTGAAAAGAAAAAATCCGTCGAGTGCTAACATAAAAAATACCATGGAAACGCGGAACTGTAAAGATACTGCAAAAAAACAGAGTTTAAAATGTGATTGCTCTCATAATAGTCTGAGAAGCAGAGACCTGTTATAAAAGTGCGGTGTACCGGAAATAACTGAAGACCCGATTAAGTTGGTATACTCTGATTGAAATCGAGTTATTTCCGGGGTAGTACATGAGCAAGTTGCAATACATGAAGTGTCTGTAGTTCGACTGGTTCCCGACTGTAGCGAACTCCCCCTTTATCCTCCCTTTATGGAGAGAGTGGAAGAGGCAGAAGGCCGAATGGGGCGTTAGATAAACGCCAAACGCGTTCGCTGCGAATTACAAATAGAGCGTAATATGCGATGTTACAGGGTTCTAGCTTGCCTGCTCTTTGGTGACCGTGGCCAGGTCGAGTCTGTTGAGACTGCGCAGGCTGGGTATTTGTGAAACAAGTATAACAATCACGATGATCACCGTGGTCAACACGTATGTGCGGGGCAGGACGATGAGGTCGAAGGTGAACATATCTCCCTGAAAGAGACTGAAAAAGTAGAGGGCAAGCGCGTAACCTGCGAATATTCCCGGTACGAGACCGCAGAGTCCCAGCATCATGTTTTCAATGGTAATCATAAGATTTATACGGGTTCTGCTCTTACCAAGGGTCCTCATTGTAGCTATCTCTCGCCGCCGCTCTAGAATGTTAACGGTTACAGTTGTGAAAACGATTGCCATGGCAAGACATGCACCGAAAAGCAGCATAATCCAGAGCATGGAAGTAGCGCTCCGCATCATTTCGTCGATACGGTCTCTGGTTTCTGAAACCAGTTCCACGGAGGCAGATGACTCAAGCGCGTAGGCTTTATCCCTTATCGATTCGCTGTATCCGGGTGATGATTTGACATACATACCACTGACGATATCATCGCCTCCTGCCAGAGACTGTCCCTGTTTCAGGTCGACATAACCAAAGCTGCCCATAGGCTCCTTTACAAAGCCGATTACTTCCATGTCAACGGTGCCCAGGATAGTCTGTACCTGGAGGTTGTCGCCCTTGCCTACATCCAGGACGCCTTCCAGTGCCTCGCTGAGCAGGATGCCTTTAGCGCTGGTTGACACCCGGTCTCCGGAAGGTGAATACAATCTTCTCAAACTCGAATCACTGGGAAGGGCTACAGCCATGGTGGAGTAATCATTACCGGCGTATTCAAGCCTTGCGGGAATCTTCAGGAAAGGTTCGACTTCCTCAACATCTTCCCAGCCGCTGACTTGGTCAAGAAGTCGCGAGGACTGAGGTTCGGTTAAATCGATTTTGGCATCATAGTGAGTTACATCGTCGAACATGAAGTCGATCAAGGCGTAAACGGAATCGATCATGGCGGAGGAGATCAATATCAGCGAAACGCCGAATGTAACGCCGATAACAGTGTAAAGGCTCCGGCGCCGGTTACGGAAGATATTTCTGAGCGGTATTTTCCACAGGGACGATAATCGCTTAAGGAATGGGAATATAGTTTCCAGAAGAAGTTTTCTACCGGCCACTGGTGGCTGTGGGCGCATAGCCTCAGCAGGCCGGATTCTGGATGCGGACCACGCGGGTATGAATCCTGAGATCAAACAGGGTAGGAGTCCGAGCAGGAAACCCTCGCCCATGGCAAACCATCTGACCTGTGTGGTAGTAAATGGCAAATTGATCAGTTGGGCGTAGTAGCGGGTGAGTGCCTCGGAGAGGAAGTAACCGGCGATAACGCCCAGAACTGAACCGACCAGGCCAATGGCCAGAGCGAAACTGAGATAGTGTGTCATAACCCGCAGTCGTGAATAACCGAGGGCGCGCATGAGTCCTATTTGTGACCTCTGATTGTAGATGATCCTGGTAAGCAGGATGTAAGTTGCCATTGCGCCCACTATTATGAACAGGATAGGGAAGATGTTCGAGAGTGTTGAGAACTGTTCCAGGTCCATTTGAAGACCGGCGTTACTGGGCTGGTCTTCCTGGCGAATTAACTCCATTATCTGATAAGGTTCAAGAACAGTTTTAACCATAGAGATCACGTTTTCCAGGTCGGCTCCCTCGTTGACGAGAAAGCAGAATTCGTTGTCAGGCTCTCCAAATAGAGAATTAGCCAGTGTATCAGGAACAAAGACAACGCCCCAAATTTCCGGGGAGATCATCACTTCCTGACGGCTCTTGGCGGGGAAGATGTATTCCGGGCTCTCAACTATTCCAGCGACTATGAATTCAGTCTTATTGCCCCTGATGTTCATCCAGATATTCTGACCCGGACTCAGGTCATGGTGTTCGGCAAAGTTTCTTTCTAGCAAAAACGATTTACTGTTATTCTCTGAGAAGTAACTACCTTCATCAACGTGAACGTTGTTGACCATGCCGGCTCGGGCATCGGCGGAACCGGGAAGAGAGATGACTGTGGCCAGGACCCTCTTCTCCTTTGAACCGGGCAGGGTAAGCGCGAACTCGGCTTTCATTCTGGAGGTAACCTCATTCACTCCAGAGATGGATTCAAGTTTATCCTCAACTTCTGATGCGTCTTGAGATACCTTTACCGTGAAGTCGGCGAAGTTCAGTCTTTCGTAGGAATAGTTATAAGAACTATCCAGGTTCTTATAAGCCATATACATGGATCCGAAGAATGCCACCGCCAGCAGAACGATAACGGTAACTGAGATAAAAAGCCCTTTAGATGAAAGCAGGTCGCGGATCAACTTGCGGTGCATGTTTCTCATTGACTACCACCTGAGTTCCTGCGGGTCGATTGGCGTCTCGTTAGTCCTTATCTCGGTTATTTGGGCACTTCTCATGCGAACAACATAGTCGGCTATATCACCAATCGCGGTATTGTGAGTTACGATTAGAACTGTTTTACCTCTCTCCCTGTTTATCCTTTTCATGGCTGAAAGAATGTTCTTGCCTGTATCGAAATCAAGGTCCCCGGTTGGCTCATCGGCCAGTATAATCGGCGGGTCCTTCACCAGAGCCCTGGCAATGGCTACCCTTTGCTGTTCTCCACCGGATAACTCGCTGGGGTAATGCTCCCCCCGCGCCTCAAGCCCAACCTCGGCCAGAATCTCTGTTATGCCCCGAGGATTTTCAACCAGTTCTGCGGCGAATTCAACGTTCTCTCTCGCGGTAAGGGATGGAATTAGATTGAAAAACTGGAATATGAATCCAATATGGTTCCGCCGGTACCTGGTCAAGCCTTTTTCATCCAGTGATGTTATTTCAATTCCGTCCGATTTAATTTTGCCCGACGTGGGTTTATCAATACCGCCTATTAGATTAAGCAGCGTGGTTTTGCCCGAGCCGCTGGGGCCCAGTATCACCAGGAACTCGCCCCTGCGGACCTGAAGTGATATATCGGATAAGGCTTCCACTTGAACCTCGCCCATCTGATAGACCCTTGAGACATTCTCAAGATTAATTAACAGGTTGTTCTCAGCCATTATCTTCCCCCGCTGTGCAAAAGAATTTCTCTTCAAGGATTGAGATGGTTGATTCCTTGTCAAGCATGCCGGGCATCATTACGGCTATGCCCATTAAGGCGTCGAGCGCAAGGACACAAAATCTGGCTACCTGTTCCGGCCTGCTCTCACCAATCTGGGCGAAAAGCGGTGTAACACGTTCGATAAACGGATTTATCCATTCTCTATATCCTGATGTGAACATCTCTTCAAGTTCCGGCTGAGCCGCGAGTTGCCACCCGAAACGGATAACTTCCGGGTTAGCCTCAGCTGTTTCGACGCAATTCCATGCCAGCGCTCGAAGTTTTTCTTGAGGGGGCATTTCTTTATCAAGTATTTGCAGAAGCGGCTCAAACAGAGGGATGGTCAGGTGTTCGAACATCTGTCGGAATATCTCCTCTTTCGATCTGAAGTGCCAGTATAAATTTCCCTTGCTCACGCCAGCACTTCTGGCGATTTCATCTACACTCACACCATGATATCCGCTTTGAGAAAACAGTTCTGCCGCCGCCTCAATAATCTGATTTTTTCTCTGGACGGATTTCTGCTTGCGATTTGTCTTCACTGCTTTTCACCTGTTAGTTGTGGAGCCTCAACCAATTTTACCGTGACTGCGATACATTACGATGGTAAAGGCAAAATTACGCTCACAGATAATGTAATATACCGACCGGTCGGTTTGTTGCGATTGTAAGCGCATATCTGAATAAAGTCAAGAGCATGGCTGGTATATAGTGACGCGGATTGTAACGGAGGTGTCCTGGTACCCTGTAATTTGCCGAGTGCAATTCACTCTTCCAAATTACATGGATCCCACTCTATCACCCGGCTTTTCAATGCCTCGGAAATGGCCTGTTTCAAATTGGATTGCTTAAGCTGTCTTATATTAAGCACATTTTCGACCGTAATGGAGTCGAACCGCTCCAGAAAACGGCATTGCCTGCGAAATGAGAGAACAGTGGTTTTCTCACCACCATAGAAGAGGTATCGAAGCTCCCTGGAATAGGGTTGTAACTGGTTTATCGAATGATTGCAGACCCTGGAGAAGAATGTTTCCATCTGTTTTTCACGATGGCGCTTGAATCGACCCTCCGAAGATCCGCCTTTCTTGTGGCGTGAGTGTACCAGACCCGTGCCGACCTTGCTGGATACCATCTGTTCGCCATAGAATACGCCTATAGCGTAACTGCCCAGATGCAACAGTACAAGCGCTGTTGTATGATCCCGTTGAAGAAGCGAACGAATAGGTTCCGTCCAGGAGTGTTTTGAAAGAACCTGTTTTTCCAGAGGAAGCGGCGGCAGAATGAGAACCATATCACCACTCTCTCTCAAGAAGAGTGCTGCTCCGGTTTTGGAGCCATGAATAATATCGCCAGGTTCGGATGTGTTCTCCGGTGCGCCCTGCAGGTTTTGGAGAATTTCACGTATTGTGGCAATCGGCATTCCCGCTGGAAGGTAGAGCGAAAGCTCGATATTACCTGAGCTCTCTAGTTCGCTCAGAAGTTCAAGCACGCGGTTACGGGTCATTAGCTTGCTGGAATTAACCGACATGATCTTTTAAAAATCTTAATTCATTTGTTGTATTTGCACTTCTTTTGGTGACTGAGTGAGAAAACGGGCTATCCAGAAAATTCAGAGCATTGCTATGGTAACCCCATCCCCTCCCTCCTCCTGCTTCCCGCTCCTGAACGAACGCACCAGAGGATGGGAAGCAAGCATATCTCTAACGACCTGCCTTGCCGTACCGGTACCGTATCCGTGAATTATACGCACCTGTTTGAAACCGGCGATTGAAACGTCGTTTAAATATGTGTCAAGTTCGGGCTCTATCTCATCAGCCCGTTTTCCGCGGAGGTCAAGCTCAAGAGACCGTGGCGTACTTTTCTCAGACTTCTTAACCGTGTATGACCGTTTAACCGGTGTTTCTGCTTCCTCTTCAATCCTTTCGACTTCATTCTCGTCCACCTTTATCATGGTACGACCGGCCTGGACCTCAATCTGTCCCGTTTTGTCCGGCGGTGAGGTAACCGTGCCCCGTATGGTGGTATCAAGCACTCTGACCGAGTCACCAACGGATATTGACTGAGAATCGGGAGTTTTTTCAACCTCGCCTGAACGAGACGGCTGAGTGAGCCATCTGGTGGAATCGAGCTGCTCATGCGCGGTTTCCAGGGTGGATTTTGCCTCAGATATGCTGTCTCTTGATTTCTCTTTCTTCAACATGGATGCAGCCTGCTGGATTTCCCTGCGCAATTGCGCTGCTTCTCTTATGATTCTCTCCTTTTCGTCCCTGAGCAGGATTTGTTGCTCTTCCTCCATATTTCGGATATCGAATTCTATGCGGTTTCTGAATTCTAACAACTGCTCTCTTTCTCGCTCCAGTTCCTCACGTACCGAACGGATAGCTTCCTGCTCGCTTGCCATCCCGTCAAGCAATGATTCCATCTGAGAAGAACCGTGAGGCATCATCTCCCTTGCCTGGTCGATGATGGCAGCCGGCAGGCCCAGGTGCGAAGCAACCGCAAAGGCGTTGCTTCCCCCGGGAATACCCATAACCATGCGATAGGTTGGTGCCAGGGTAGCCGGATCGAATTCCATCGAAGCGTTACTGAGCCCCGGTGTTGCGTGGGCGAACACTTTGAGTTCACTGTAGTGTGTGGTGGCTGCCACCAGCGCCCCCATAGAGAGAAAATGCAGCATAATGGCCCGGGCCAGCGCCGACCCTTCAGCCGGATCGGTACTCGTTCCAAGTTCATCCAGCAATATAAGGCTCCGGTCAGTGGCGACCTGAATTATGCGTATTATGTTTCCCATGTGCCAGCTGAAGCTGGAAACCGTTTCCTCTATGCTTTGTTCGTCGCCTATGTCGGCGTAGATACTGTCAAAAACAGGTAGTTTACTCCCCTCCGCCGCGGGGATGGGCACGCCCGATTGAGCCATGGCTACCATCAGTCCGATTGTTTTCAAAGATACTGTCTTGCCGCCGGTGTTGGGACCCGTGATTACCAGTCCGGAGAAATCGTCTCCAAGTTCCACAGTTAGGGGCACCGCCCTTTGACCCAGGAGAGGATGCCTGGCGCTTAGAAGCTGAACGCCGCTTCGTTCCCTGCCTGTTCCCGTTCCGCCATTGACTATTTCAGGTTCAATGGCATTAACCGCCATGGCGTATCTTGCCTTTGCAAGGGCGAGATCCAGTTCCCCCATTGATGACAGGTTGTTTAAAATATCGGTGTGGTGCTCGGCAACCTGCTCGCTGAGGAACGTGAGCAGTCTCTGAATCTCGCGCTCCTCTTCAAGAGAAAGCTGGCGCAACTTGTTGCCCAGTTCGACGATGCTCATTGGCTCTATGAATACCGTCGCTCCGGTGTTGGATACATCGTGAATTATCCCCTTGATCTCCCTTTGATACTCGATCTTGAGAGGGATTACATATCTGCCAGACCTTTCGGTGATGAGTGATTCCTGTAAAAACGGCTGGATATCCTCTGATTTTATTAGATTTTCCAGGCGGTTAGTGAGGTTCCTCTTTGTATCTTTCAGCTCCCGGCGTATTCCCTCAAGCTCGGCGGTCGCGGTGTCAAGGATCTCCCCGGACGGATCGATACACTGGTCTATTATCTCTTCGAGATGGGGTAACGGCATAACGTTTTTAGCGATATCATAAAGCGCGGGGAAATCCAATGAAAGCTTTCTGAAACTGGAGTAAACACGGTTGGAAGCTGAAAGCACGGACCGTATTTCCAGCAGCGACATGGGCTCAAGTATTCTGGCGCGTGTGGACATATCCACTGTGTGGCGAACGTCGGTCAAATTGCTCAGTGTGAAGCCGGGCTCAACAGAAAGGAACCGGCGAGCCTCGGCCGACTGGGCCAATAGCAGAGATATATCTCCCGGGTTTGAAGAGGGAAACAGGGAATGAGCCAGTTCCTGGCCGAGGGGGAAGTCAGTGTAACTGGCAAGTATCTCCCTGATTCGGGGGAATTCAAGCATTTCCAGGCTTTTGATGTCCATTTGCTTTAACTGCTCTCCGTGTATAATTTTACGTATTTGTCGAATAGATTTCCACCCGGTGAATAACAACTGGTCTCAGCTTGAAAAAATGATATAATCTGGTTGATGCGATTCTCCAATTCTTCCAGTAACGACAGCGGGAACACCTCACCAGCCCCTTCCGGCTCCAGTTTTGTTCATCAGTGGATGGTTGTTGCCTGTTGTACTGTCCTCATCATGGTTTCAGTCGGTGTTTCTTACTCGTTCGGGTTCTTTTTCCTTTCACTGCAGAATGAGTTTGGCTGGGACAGGATGGATACTTCAGTGGTTTTTTCAGTATATATGGTCGTAGCAGGCCTGACTGGCGTGCTTGCGGTAGTGGCACTGAAGAGGTTTGGCGCAAGAACGGTCCTACTGATTATGGGAGCGACTGCAGGACTGAGCCTGTTCATCGCGTCCAAAATGGAATCGCAATGGCTGTTCTGCCTGGCTTACAGCGCAATGCTGCCGCAGGGGATAGGAGGCATGTATCTGATCGCCATGATAACCGGAGCCCGGCGGTGGAAAGGAGGCGTGAATACCGCCTATCTGGTTATCGGAACCGGAATTGGACTGGGCGGCATTGTCATGGCACCTGTCTGTGCCAGGCTGATCACCGCTTATGGATGGCGTGATGCGTACCTCATTCTAGGGATAATCACGGCGGCGGTTTTCCTGCTGATCGGGATGTATTTAAAGGATTCTGCCTTAACGTACCGCCGAAGTGAAACTCAAGCGCCGATTTCGGGTGGGACTGAAAACTATTATGATGGCCGGAGCCGGGAATCGGGAAAAGGCGGTTCGGTCTCGCGCAATACCTGGCTGGTACCCATACTATGGCTTTCGTGTTCTTTCTCTCTGCATATCGCGGTGGTACATATTATCCCCAGGATTTCCGATATGGGGTATTCTCTTGATGAGGCGGCCAGGGTCATCATCCTCATGGGGGTGGCTATGGTTTTATCAAGGATATTCACCGCGAATATATCCGAATCGGTTGACCGGAAGTTTGTCGGGATCGCTTTCGCGCTGATAGGGTCGATAGCCATGTTCTGGCTGGTTGAAGTTAATGATATCTGGGGTGCCTGTTTATTCGCCGCCTTATGCGGTATGTCATGGGGTGGAATCGGCCCGGCTGTGATTAAATTTACCAGTGATCAATGGATAAGAGATGAAGACGGGGCCAGAGACAGAATGGCGTGGGCGGGGTGGATTGGCGGAGGCGCGCTTGGAGCTTTCTTCGGCGGCTGGGCCTTTGAGCTTGCTGACCACTATAAATTCGCCTTCTTTTGCGGTGCCGGGGCAATGATGCTCGCGACCGTATGCCTCTGGAATCTCAAGTTGACTGAAAACGAAGAGAAACCGGATGCCGGAGTAATCCGATCAGGTTTTACAGGTGATAACAGCGTTCTAGACAGTGACGACAGAAGCGAGATTGCGGAAAAGTGATACGTCATTCGGCCGGGAGGCTGTCTGAAAATTGAACGAATTTTCCTTAAAAGATACGGGAGAAATGCTGATGGAGACAGGGTACACTCGTGAAAAAGCGCTTGATTTGCTTAAAGAGTACAATAGCAGTGAAAGTCTTCTCAAACACGCTTACGCTGTGGAGGCGGTGATGCGTTATATGGCTCGAAAATTCGGTGAGGATGAGGATAAGTGGGGGATAGTCGGTCTGCTCCACGACCTGGATTACGAGCGTTTTCCCGAAGAGCATTGTGACAAGACGCGGCAGATACTCGAGGATAAGGGGTGGCCGGAGGAGTACATCAGAGCTGTAGTATCACATGGTTGGGGGATGCATAATGATGTCGAGCCGAAAAGCCTGATGGAGAAAACGCTCTACGCTGTGGATGAACTGACGGGGCTGGTTATAGCTGCGGCTCTGGTGAGGCCTTCCAGGAGTGTAATGGACCTTGAAGCGAAGTCGGTCATCAAGAAATGGAAGGATAAATCATTTGCCGCGGGAGTCAACCGCTCAGTGATTGAAACGGGAGTCGGGATGCTTGGTATGGATCTCAAAGAGGTGATAAACGATACTGTAATGGGAATGCGGGATGTGGCGGGCGTGATCGATTTATGAGGTTGGGAATTGGCAAGAGCGCTGAAAGTAACCAGTGACATATACATGGTTGGGGATTCCAGCCTATCGCACCCCTACGATTGCTCGGTTTATCTGGTTGATGCCGGCGAACTGGTGTTGATCGATTGTGGAGCGGGATTGAGCTATACCACTTTGATCGACAATATAAAAAGTACCGGGCGGGATATCCGAATGCTTAAAGCTATTCTGGTGACGCATGCCCACATTGACCACATAGGAGCCCTGAAAAGATTCAAGGATGAATTTGGAGTAGATATCATAGCGCATCAGCTTGACGCGCAAGCCATCGAGACGGGAAGGGGTGTGGGAGCCGAAATGTACGGGGTTGATTATGAGCCGTGTCAGGTAAATACCAAAATAGAGGGTGAAGAGCAAATCATCGCCGCCGGTGAGAAGGAAATAAGAGTATTGCATATTCCCGGACATACTCAGGGAAGTATTGCCGCGTACATTGATTCACCTGAGGAAAGAATATTGTTCGGGCAGGATATTCACGGTCCGTACATTCCACAGTGGGGAGCCGATATCGAAAAGGCCCGCGAGTCACTCCAGAAGCTGATAGACCTGAAAGCGGATACACTTTGCGAGGGACATTTCGGTATATACAGGCCGGCGAAATCGGTGGAAGAATATATTCGAGGGTATCTCAACAGCATATAGTCCGGTACCTCATGCAAATATCCAGAGCTTGTAATTCCCGCAAAATGCCAGATCCTCTGAATAGATACGTCACAATAGATGGCCGTTCCATCCATTTCCTGGAATGGGGCAACAGCAGCGACCCCACGGTTATATTACTTCACGGCCTTTTCGGCAACGCTCATTACTGGGATTTCCTAGGGTACGAACTGAGCAGTCAATATCATATTATCGCGATTGACCAGAGAGGACACGGTGACAGCCAGTGGTCAGGAAAATACGGGCCGGTCGATTATGTTTCTGACCTGGAGGAATTCGTTGAAGTGATGGGCTATACCAGGTTTGCCTTAATAGGGCACTCAATGGGAGGGATAACCGCGATACTCTATGCCTCGCGGCACCCGGAGAGGGTGTCAAGCCTGATGATAGTCGATATCGGTCCGCGTCTGGATACAGCGGGGACTGATAGAATGATTAGACAAATGGCCTCGGAACCGGAGTTCTTTGATTCCATGGAAGGTGCATTTCGCTATGTCAGGGATGTCGAGCCGTTCTGCAGCGATGCTTTTATCAGGCACCAGTTGAGAACGGCGTTGCGCTCTGGCGAAGATGGGAAACTATACTTTAAATTCGATAAAGCTCTGCGCCAAATTCCTATTCGTTCTCCGGAATGGTTATGGGAACACCTGGTCTCCGTCTTGTGTCCGGCTCTTGTGATTCGTGGCCGGGAGAGCGACATTCTTTCGCGTGAAATGGCAAATGAAATGACGAAGCAGTTACCATATGGTTCGATGGTTGAGATAGAAAGAGCCGGACATGGTGTCCCGGCTGAAAATCCGGATGCATTTCTGGCTGAAGTGAAACGAATTCTTTGCACACAGAGAGAGTGAAACAGGATAGGGATTGCCGCTGATGATTAATCACCCCCAGTTGGTCTATATCTTGACTGACGGAACACCCACTCTGGCCCGCTAAACACATGTTAGGAGATGGGTGCCGAATCAATCCCTGTTTTACCGGTTGTGTCACCCAGCCTTGAGAAAGCCTTAAGACTTCGGGGGTACCTTAAGAGCCGTGAAGCCATCACTCATTGAAGAGGTTCTTCAGGGGTCATGAAATAAATGAGGTGAGCTGAATCAGCTCACCTCATTTTAAGTCCTGGAGATGATACCGCCACCGGTTTGAGTTCTAAGGCTGTCCGTATTTCTCGCGTAACACCTTTCGCTGCACTTTGCCGGTGGATGTGCGAGGCAGTTCATCTATAAAAACGATGCTGCGAGGTCTCTTGAAAGCGGATACTCTCTCTTTACAGAAATCGATTATCTCCTGCTCAGTGGCAGTCTCACCCGGTTTGAGAACGAGACACGCGCGGGGTTGCTGGCCCCATTCAGGGTCCGGTACTCCAATCAAGGAAGCGTCAGCCACTTTCGGATGTTCGTAAAGTATGTTCTCGACCTCTTCGGGGGATATGTTCTCACCACCCCGGATTATCATATCGTCACCCCGGCCGGCCAGGAATATATAACCCTCTTCATCCATGTAACCCTGGTCCCCGGTATGAAGCCAGCCGTCTTTCGTCAGTGTTTTCGACGTTTTCTCGTCATCCTTCCAGTATCCACTCATAATCCGTTCGCCTCTGGCCATAATCTCGCCTACCTGTCCGGGTGGCAGGGCATTGCCGTTTTCATCCCAGATCTGTATCTCAACGTCGGGCATGGCACGACCGATTGAGTTGGCAATCCGGTTCAGTTTCTTTTCCTTTTCCTCCGGAGTTTCGTCTCCGGTAAAACGGTGATCCTCAGGCCCTAAAAAGGTAATCGTCGAAGCGGTTTCGGTCTGTCCAAAAGCATTGATGAACATCACATCGGGCATTAGTTCGATAGCCGTTTTGATTACCTCGTATGGCATTGAGGCCGCGCCATAAGTGATAACCTTGAGGCTGGATAGATCCTTTTTATGGAAATCAGGGTGCTCGATCACCCATTTGAGCATGGTTGGCACCAGCATGGCGCGATTGGCCTTCTCGCGTTCGACAGTATCCAGCCATTCGCCTGTCTCAAACTGCCGCATCATGGCGATAGTCCGGCCACCATAGACAGCCGCCAGCATGGCCTGGATTCCCGCAACGTGATATAGAGGGACTGTCAGGATATTGGTCTCTTGGATTTCAGGATCGATCGGCGTTACGTTCTGAAGGGCGTATGAGACGAAGGCATTGTGACGGAGGGGAACGCCCTTGGGCAGTCCGGTGGTGCCGGCTGTATACATCAATATGGTGACATCATCATCGCCGACCTCCACGAACGGCTCATCGGGAGATGCATTGGCCAGAAGTTCATCGTAATTGGCTGCTCCCTCGACTTTGCTGTCAAGAGATACTATCTGAGGGGAAGAGGTAAGTTCGGGCTGCATCGATTTCACCATATCGACGTAGCGATCTCCCACAAAGACAACTTTGCTCTCTGAATTATTGAGCATGTGGGCCAGTTCATCCTGTTTGGCCCTGAAATTCAGGGGAACAAAAATCGCACCGATTTTAGCGGTGGCGAAATAGACCTCGACGAACTGATTGCAGTTGACTTGCAGGATTGCTACACGGTCGCCTTTCTGAACACCCATATCAAGGAGTGCGTTGGCCAGCCGGTTGACTCTTTCGGCCACCTCGCCATAAGAATAGCGACTGTTCTCGAAAATGACACAGTCTCTCTCAGGGCAGATGGCACTGGCGATGGTGAGGAATTCCGTTGTATTCATTTTTACATACTCCTTCCTGAATTAATAATTTCCGCTGGTTTCCCTCAATGAAATTTTCAATCGAGTTACAGCCTTCGTTAAACCCCCAAACCTGTGGGGTCTTTGAAACAGGGAACCCCCCACCTCCCCGCCCCGGATTTTTCAAAGATTCACTGAGTCGACTGGATTTTTTCTTTAACACGTTCCATTATCCTGATCATCGTATCACCAGCGCCCTCGTGAATACAAACCTGAGCCTGCCGGTCAAGATCAGTGCTGTCCCGGTTTATTATAACAAGACTGGCACCCGACTGCACAGCATAGCGCGGAATAAGGGCCGCGGGGTAGACGACTAACGACGAACCTATCACTATACAAAGGTCGCACTCTCGAGCCCGGCGTTCCGCCTCACTCAACACCTTTTCAGGTAGTGCTTCACCGAAGAAAACGGCGTCAGGCTTCAGAAGGGCTCCACATTTATCACATTCCGGTACCTCTACGCCGCGGCTCATCAATCCCCTGATTTCATCCATGGGATATGTTTCACGGCATTCGATGCATATGGCTCGTTCCAGAGTGCCGTGGAGATGAAAAACCAGGTCAGGAGTATTACCGGCCTCTTCATGCAGGCCGTCAACGTTTTGAGTAACCACGCACCCCAGCTTGCCCATTTTCTCCAGTTCAGCCCCGGCATAATGGGCAGCGTTCGGAGAGACGCCAGTATGCGGGATGAAGTCATCCTGAAGAAGAGCTTTCCAGTGAACTTTGCGGGCATCTTCGTCATAAAGAAATCTCTGCAAGGTGAACAAATCGGGATCGTATTTGCTCCAGATACCTCCGGGACTTCTGAAATCAGGTATACCGGATTCAGTGCTGACGCCCGCCCCTGTAAAGATTACTATCCTGTTTGAGTTGAAAACTAGTTCGGCTGCCTTTTCCACCAGAACTTCGAATGGTTCATCGCTCATCACGTCACCCTCCTCTCGACTGCCAGCATTTCAACCAGAAGTGTCTCCATTTCGAGCCCCTGGCTTAGAGTGAGGTCCAGCCCTCTGGTAATAGCGGCTTTGGCGTATTCGACCGCCTTCTGGTCTCTTAGCATTATCGTCCGGGCGATTGATTCCGCCACTTCAAGCAATTGATCCCTGGGCACAACACGGTTGACAAGTCCGATTCGCAGGGCCTCTCTGGCGTCGATTCTATCAGCGGTCAGGACGATTTCCGTTACTCTGCCGTGAAGCACAAGTCGAGGCATGGTCTGTGAGCCTCCTGCCGTTGGGACCATCCCGAGATTAGCCTCAGGCAAACCGAACTGAGAATCATCCGAGGCAACGCGGATATCACAACACATGGCCATTTCAATCCCTGCGCCCAGCGCGAATCCACCTATGGCGGCGATTATCGGCTTTTGCACACTTAAAAACATCCCCCATAGATCCCGCTCCCACCGCACCTCCCTGGCGATGATCATTGATGGTGTGGTTCCAAACTCGGATATATCAGCTCCAGCGGAAAAGGCCTTTTCCCCCGCCCCTTTTATAATAGCCACCCTTACTTGCGGGTCGTCTTTAACGGCGGGAAGAAGCTCATATAGCTCGTCTCGCATCCTTGTACTAACCGCGTTCAAAGCTTTGGGCCGGTTGAGTGTGATCCAGGCTATCCCGTCGTCCTTTTCATATATAATGGTTTCAAAGCCACTCATGATATTCTCTTTAAGCTGATTATATAAGTACGGTTCATACGGAATTCACTCACCCTTGAACTCTGGGGCTCGCTTTTGCAAAAAAGCCTCGATTCCTTCGGTGCGGTCTCGTGTGCTCTGGAGTATAAATGACAGGTCAGCTTCGAGCCTGAGTCCCTGACCGATGGTCATATCCATCCCCTTGCTGATTGCTTCCTTGGCATATCGTTCGGCTACAGGGCCTTTGGAAAGGAGCTTATTTGCCAGATTATCAGTCTCAGAGGGCAGTTCGGATGGACTGTAAACCCGGTTTATCAATCCTATCTCCCAGGCCTGAGTGGAATCGATTATTTCACCTGTAAGGATCAATTCCAGGGCTTTACCCCTGCCCACAATACGTGGTAAACGCTGCGTTCCCCCTCCAGAGGGGATTTTGCCGCTGGCGACTTCAGGGAAGCCGAGATGGGACTCTTTTAATGCGAGCCTGATATCGCAGGCCAGCGCCAGTTCGAGTCCTGACGATATCGCGTCACCGTTAAGCATGGCTATTACAGGGTATTTCAAGGAGGCAACCGCGCTTGACGCCATGGCGGAAGCAGTCTCATTCTCTGTCTCGCCAGACGAAAAGTAGTCCCCCTCGCCTGTAATCACCGCTACTCGCACATCGTCATCCTGGTTGATTTTCTGGCACACATCGGCCAGTTGTTCGGCCATAGCCCTGTTGATGGCATTTCTAGCTTCGGGGTGATTCAGCTTTATGTAGGCGATATGACCGGTCTTGTCGTAGGTTATATGCTTGGAAGCCATTTCTGTTGCTCCTCACTGTATCTTGAACCTGGCGTAGCGTTCCCACTCACTGTATACACAGCCGCAGTACTTCTGAAGATAAAGTTCCATCTCTCTGGCCAATCTATGACTCTCTCTGAATCCATCCGAGAAATCGTGGTAATAGAATTCCACACCAGCCTCTTTTGCCGATGAGTTTCCTGTTTCTTCTATTAGTTGCTGGTCCTGATAGGGACTGATAAGCAGTGTGGTGGTAAACATGTCGAAGTTACGCTGGCTGGCTATCTCCGCCGTTCTTTCCATGCGCATTGTGTAACAATCCGAGCACCGTTTGCCTTCATGCCCAACTACTCTCCGAAAATATTCGATCATATCATAGCCTTCGGTTTCAATCAGTGGAAGGCAAAGTTTTTCATTGAGTATCCTCATTGATTCAAGTCGCCTCTGGTGTTCCGTGTAGGGATGTATATTCGGATTATACCAGAGGGCAGTGACATCGAACTCTTGCTCTCTCAGATATTTGACTGTGTATATGGCGCAGGAAGCGCAGCATGAATGAAGCAGAATAGAGGGCATTTTGAGCATATTATAACAGATGGACTTGTGTGTTGTGTATGGGTAAGAATACCCGCGAAACGCTATTCACATACAGAGAAATTCACCTGCCTGGTGGAAACTTTCCGCGGTGAGGGAAAACGGTTGTATGAGGCAATACGAATATGCTTCCGAATTGACCACTGTTTTCGGAAAATCGGACGATAGAAGATTGCCTGAATGTTCCTGAACAATCTAAAATAAATGAGAATATTAAAATTAAGGATGGTTTAACTATGGTGGAGTTGTGGGATGTAATCGTTGTTGGCGCCGGACCGGGGGGAGCGATATCGGCCAGGGAATGCGCGGCCCATGGATTAAAGACGTTGCTTCTGGAAAAGAAAAAGATGCCGCGTGACAAGGTATGCTCCGGGATGGTGATGGGCGAATGGGCGCAAGACATCGTTAAGAATGGATTTGGCGAGATACCCGAAGATGTATTGGCTGAACCGGGATACCTGCTTGGATATGCTGTCCATGTCCCGGGAGCGAAAGTACGCACACTTGATATAACCACACCCGTCGCGTGGAGGAAGGACCTCGATTACTGGATGTGTCAGCGGGCACAAGATGCCGGGGCGGAAATATGGGATGAAGTAAGGGTACTGGGGGCGAAATACGAGGACGGAAAGTACAGAGTGCATTTGCGCCGGGGAGGGATGGATCGTGAATTGGCAGCGAATTATCTTGTAGGCGCTGACGGAGCCCGATCAGCCGTAAGGTCAGCTATATTTCCGGATCTAAAGACCACATACTGGCAATGTTTTCGTGAATGCTACGACGTAAGACTGGAGTTGCCGGAACGCCGGTTCAACTTCTTCTCCACCGTGGAGACGGCGCCTTTTTATTTCTGTACACACGAAAAGGACGGAATGCTGTTGATGGAAGGTGGGGCTGCTTTAGGTAAGATCAGGGAGACGGCGGCAGAATCTCGACGCTACTTGATAGAGAACCACGGGCTTCCACCCGAAGCGAAGTCAATCTGGAGAGACGGATGTGTTGAACCGATACTGTACCGTGAACTTTTCACCGGGTCTTTTCGACCTGCCGATAAGAACGCTCTTCTTGTGGGTGACGCGGCGGGGTTGAACATGCCGGTAACCGGTGAAGGGGTCGGTACGGCTTTGAAAAGTGGAATGGATGCGGCCGGTGCGATCTTACAGGCTGCCGCGGGTGAGGGGTATGCTGCGGGAACCTACCTGCCAACCGTCGACGAAATAGTGGAAAAATATCAGGATATCTACAGTTTCTCCAGACGCATAAAGGAGGCGGCATCGACGGGTGAACCTGAGTCCCTGTCAGTTGCGCTGCTTCAGTCGTGGGACCATGCGTTGAGATGTTTTTAAAGCTGTGCCCTGATGGTTCGGTAAAATAGTGAAGTAATGGGTTGACGCCGGAGAGTTGCGAAACACTGTGTACCGAAGGTACACTAACTTACCTCGAGCATACGATCCACAGAGGTGCGGGCTCTTACGCGTATATGTTCAGGCACCTTTACTTCAGGGGCCATAACTTCGAGTGATCGCAGGACTTTTTCAAGAGTAATCAGCTTCATATAGGGACAGACGGCCTGCTCGGAGATTGGGATGAACTTCTTCGCCGGATTCTCTTTACGAAGACGATGGATAATGCCAATCTCAGTGCCTACGATAAGCTCTTTGACATTGTCGCGTGAGGCGTAGCGAATGATACCGCTGGTACTGCCTACTTCATCCGCCATTTCGATTACTTCCGGTCTGCACTCGGGATGAACGACGACTTTCGCCTCAGGGTATTGCTCTCTCAGGCGGATGATATCTTCAGGACATATACGAGCGTGTGTAGGGCAGTATCCGTGCCAGGTGATGATGTTCCGGCCGGCCATGGATGCCGAATATTGGCCGAGGAACATATCCGGAACGAAGATAATCTCTTGACCTGCCGGAAAACTGGCAACGATCGTGGGGCCGTTGGCGGAAGTGCAACAGATATCGCTTTCCGCTTTGACCTCCGCAGAAGAGTTGACATAACACACAACCACGGAGCCCGGATGTTTTGCCTTTTCCTCTCGTAAATCATCCGCTGTGAGCATGTCGGCCATCAGGCAGCCTGAATTGATGTCCGGGAGTAGAACCACCTTATCGGGACAAAGAATTGAGGCTGTCTCAGCCATAAAATGAACGCCACAGAAAACGATTACATCCGCGTCAGTTGAAGCGGCTTTCCGGCTGAGCTCCAGTGAATCTCCGGTAAAGTCAGCGATATCCTGTACCTCGCCCAACTGGTAATTATGTGCCACGATAATGGCGTTACGCTCGCGCCTTAAACGGTCTATCCGGTCTGTCACGCTTTCAATAGAGGCCATTAACCGTTTCCTTACCTATTGACTTTGGCCTCGGCTCTCTTGTGCAGTTCAAATATCCCATGGTAACCTCCTCAACTGTATCTTTGGCCTGGAAAGGATGAATTCCATTCTTCATCAGCTCGTTGTACGCCTCGATGCCGAACCTGGCGGTTATTATCGCCTCGCGTCCCGAAATCAGGGCAACGATGGCATTGATAGGGAGATATTTCGTTCCCTGACCGTTACCTGATCCGGAGCGTGGATTGTTGACCCTGGTTTCGTTTACTATCATCGGTTACCTCATGGATCAGGAACTGTGGTGCTTTCCCGAAAGTCCGGGCGACGGTTTAACCGTCGGTTCAAGCTACTGTTACTAACATGTTTTATCCTCCGTCATAGTGCGCTCAAAAGGTTTCCCGTAAGATAGTATGCCATCAAGACTGAAAAGATGATAGTTTCTTCTCTGCAAAATCAGAAAAAGGCTGGCTATGAGAATAAAGGTATCGAGTATGGTGGCATGCCAGACACCCATTGTGGTCAACTGGCCGAAACAGCTGCCGCAGTATGCCTCTCCCCTGATAATGGCAGTTGTATTGGCTACAAAAAAGCTGATACCCATAAGGAACGCTACAACAGCGCTGGGTTTGAGGAAAATCGCGAGTAACACATAGACTCCAGTGAAAAGTTCCACCCAGGGTAATGCCTGGGCGTAAGCTGATGCCACAAATCCCGGCAACAGGTCATAGTCTTTGACTACTTCTACAAATTCAGTATGATGAGGAAGCTTGGTAACTGCTGAGACGATGAATGTGGCTCCGAGAAAAAGTCGCGCTCCGAGCGGGCAGTAATCATTTGAAATCAATCGGGCGGCAGTTAATCTATCAATTATTTTCATCGGTTACCCTATTTATGAAGCTCTTTATCTATCATCCGGGCGAGATTCTCAATGTTGCCGGGATAGCCCTTATACTCTTTGCCGTTAACGAACATCCCCACGTATTCTATTCCAGTAGCTTTTGCCTCTTCTTTCGCCTTTTCTACCTTTTCCCGATATTGTCCGCTTTCAAGAGCGAGGTTGAATTTTTCCATATCAAGTTCAATTTCTGAAGCAATCTGGTATAGGGAAGGGAGGTCGTCAGGGGTGTTGGTAACCAGCCTGTAATGTAACTCCCAGAACTTTCCCTGGTCGCCAGCCGCTTCCAGCGCCTCCGCGATTTTGTAGGAAAATTCTGAATTAGGGAAGTGGTGGAAATCCTGTAGAATTTGCCCCTCATATAATTCAATTGCGCGCGTCGCCAGAGCTTCTTTTTCCACGCAGAGATTGCATTCGAAGTCTGTGAAAGAGTCTATTACAACGGGCGCATCCTGTGGCCCGCGACACCAGCCGGAACAGTAATAGTCGTCATTATCAATAATCCTCTCCTCCTCGCTATTCCAGAGGAGGAACCCGAGGGCAGCGGTGAAAACGGTAATAGCGAGCACTGCAACAATGTATGTCCTGGTCAACATATATCTAGTTTCTAAACCTTTCGTGCACTTATAGTAGTACATATAACAGGAGCTATCTCCATCCCCTGACATCCAGCGAAGTCAAATTCGCTTACAGACAGTGTTGCTATCTCCTGGAATCCCGCCTTTGTAAGACGCTCTGGGTATTCCTCCAGGCGCATTGCCCCGGCAATACAGTGAGTCCATGCCTGCGGATTATATCTGAGTTTTTCCGGAAGTTCCCCGACAAGAGCTGTGTCAGAGATTACCAGTTTACCTCCGGGTTTGATAATTCTGAATATCTCCTCAAAAATACGCGTTTTATCCACGGACAAATTGATAACGCAGTTACTCATAACCGTATCGAACGAATTGCCTGTCAATGGAATATTCTCTAAGTCACCCTGCGCAAATTCCACGTTTCTATAGCGATAGCGGGCCGCGGTGGTCCTCGATTTAATGACCATATACCTGGTGACATCTAGTCCAATGACCATACCTTCAGGGCCCACTTGCTTGGACGCGAGGAATACGTCGAGACCGCCGCCGGATCCAACATCCAGGACGATTTCGCCGGATTGCAACGCGGCACTGGCTACCGGATTGCCGCAACCCAGTCCCATCATCGCTTCCGCTGGCACGGATTCCAGTTCACTCAGGGAATAACCCATGGCCCTGGTTCTGGCATACGCGTTAATATCATTTTGAGAAGCGAAACAGTATGGATACCAGTCATCACTTTCGCTAGCACGTTCGGCGTACTCGTTGATAACCAGTGACTTCAATGCGCTTACCTGGTTCATGCAATTATCCCTCCCCCCACCAGAGTGTCGCCCTGAAAGACCGCTGCTGCCTGGCCGGGCGTGATAGCCATTTGAGGTTCTTCGAATTGCACACCAATCTTGTCTTTTGTAAGGGGGGTTACCAATGCGCGTGCCTCATTGTGCTTGTTTCTTATTTTCACTTGTGCTCGAAATGGACTTGAAGGTGTTTCACACGCTATCCAGTTCATCGAGGTTGCGACAAGTTCCGTCCCAAAAACCTCATTCCTGGTACCGACGACTATCTCGTTTTGGGCTGGACGAATTGACAGCACGTAAATGGGCTCTCTGGAAGGAATCCCAATGCGGCGGCGCTGACCGATAGTGTAATTGATTATACCATCATGAGTGCCCAGTATCCTCCCCTGGCGGTCAACTATGGGACCTTCCGACCTGAGGGAAGGAAGTCTGGATGCCACAAACTCCCGGTAATCTCTATCGGGAATGAAACAGATTTCCTGGCTTTCCTTCTTTTCAGTTACCGGCAGGTTGAGCTCGATGGCTGTCTGACGAACATCTTTCTTGGTCCTGTTGCCAAGAGGAAATTGAAGATACTGAAGTTGCTTTTGAGTGAGAAGGCACAAAAAATACGACTGGTCCTTGGCATAATCAAGGCCTTTTCTAATTGTGTACCTTGCCCCGTTTGTCCCTACTCGAACATAATGTCCAGTGGCCATCCAGTCAATTTCAAGCTCCATCGCTTTTTCGAGAAGGTATCCGAATTTGATCAGTTGATTACATCTGACACATGGATTAGGGGTCCTTCCACGGCTGTATTGCATACAGAAATCTTCAATGACCATTGATGCGAAAGCATCCCGCAGGTCAAAAACGTAATGGGGTATATTGAGCCACTCGCATATTTTCGCTGTGTCGGCCAGTTGCGCCGAATTGACATCAATGGAAGGCAGGACCTGCATTGTCACGCCCAGAACTTGGTGCCCCTCTTGCTTCAAGAGGGCTGCGGTCACCGCGGAATCTACCCCGCCACTTAGCGCAACAGCAACTTTAACCATAGGGTTTACATATAGAATCAGGATGGCAGACCAATACGAACAAATTCATTTTAACACAGCGTATTAAGGATAGCCTCTGGTCTGGTGGCCATGCTCACGCTGTAACAGAATCTTTCGATATTATGATTGTATAGCCGGCTTCTACGCGCGGCGCTTTTCTGGCCGCAATTCTGATATCAGGAATATCGGCGATTTAAAATAGGGGACATCCTATTTATCGAAGCATAAATTCTCAAGTACATCCTTTAAGCCATCAACGTATTCGAGGCAATGTTCCATGGATATATCACGGCCATTGATATCAACAGCGCGGTTGCCATGTTTTGATGCTATGACTACCCCTGTAGCCTTTTTGGAGGCAAAGCATGTGACTGTGAGTTTACCGGTGCGGTAGCACCTCCGCTCATCCTGCTCAAGCGGTATTATGGTTACTCCACCTATTTGAGCGGGGTTGCCTGCATGGTTTCGAAGATTTCCGGGCATGCTGAACTCCTGTGGCTTTGACATGTTCATCCCCGGGAAGCCGTGTTCGGGTTCAGGTCAAGATGCTCGAGAACCCGTCTATTCCACCTTGGGGAAGCCGTAAAACTCTTCCTGTAGGTTCTACGTGTCTAAAGAGTCACTTCTCCTCACCTTTTTCATCTCTCTTTGTCACGATCTTTTCAACCGTCTCGCCAATCTTCTCCAGAACTGATGTGGCTCCACCTTTGACCGGTTCAACCCTTACTCCTTCCTGGTTGATGATAATTACAGCGGTAGGCTTTATACCCCCTCCTCCAGCGGTGCCCTCGGCTCCCCCTTCGCCCGCCCCATCACCTGAGCGCCCCTTATCGCCTTTGCCGGAACCCTTGCCGGAGCCACCCCCCGCGGCGAACACAAAAGCTATGGACATCAGCGGGATAATCGTGTTCCCCTCTGATGTAACGGACTCGCCCACAACCGCCTTTGTATTCAATAGCTTTTCGATTTCACCCATTGACGTAGCCACCAGCCTCTCAATGTTTTCCATAACTGCCTCCTGAAAAAAATCATTACGGTAAATGGTATACAGTCATGGAAAAGGTTTGTCAAATAATAAAAACATCCATGATGAGCTGGTGTACAGTCCCTAACGCTTCTGTACAAATGTTTCGCAATGTTCTTTTTAACTCATTGCTTCACTGGAAGGGTTTGTTACTCGGTGAGCGAACTCGCGTTCCGAGTTCGCTCACCGAGTAACAACACAGGGTGGCGGGGCGGGAAGTGTAATAAGTTATTAAATGATATTATCAGATAATCTAAAGTCCGGATATTTACAGGACGTTACACTAGCGATGCTGATTCAGACTGGCATGCCTGATGGGTTGCATTGTGAGGAAGGGAGTGGTACAAATGAGGAAGGGAATGAAGCAACTGAAGCTGCCTCTGGAATGGATAGATTGCCGTTACTATAATGATTGTGATGCGCCTCTGTGCCCTCAGGATATCAATCTGGAACAGTGTCTCTGGTTCCCGAGAGAGCAGGTTTGCCGGCTGAGGAACGCGCCGGACTGGGTAAAGAAGCAACGGAAAATCTCCAGAATAAAGAATATCGATGAAGAGGCGTATTTCACAGTTACGATGCTGCAAAAGATAGGCGAGATAACATCTGATATCCGAGGGGCCGATCCTGAGTCAGTTGATGGAGAAAGGGAATGGCTTTCGAGGTGGCCGCGCAGAAAGCGCAAGAAAAAATCAGACACGCCCGTCGATACAGAAAACGAAGGCGAGCGAAAACAGCCTGGTACGTATCGGATGTTTGATGATTTAGGGAGCCTCTGATAAACTTCGTAAATCCCCCAATCATGGGGGCTTTTAATGCTGTGGGACAACCCCAGCCCCCTGAAGTCACCTCTTACTGAAAAGGTTCTTTAGAGTGACCGGTTGTGAAACCGGTATCACGGAGCGGGGAAGTGGTTGGGGTGTTTAGTAGCGTGATTTCAGAGGAAGCGCCCACTAAAGTTCCCCTAAAAGCGTTTCGACGAAAAAGGGCGATGTTAATTCATCGCCCTTTTTCGTCTTATCAGCTTTATTAGCGTCTAATTCCAGTTGGCTTTAAACCATCTCCCGATGTCCATCGCCTCCATGGAGCCAATCATTATTTGCCAGTCCGGCATCTCGTCTTCGAGTTCACCTCTGAGTATAGCGACTTTGCCCGGGAGTATGATCTTCTGGTGACTGACTTTACTGGAAGCGTCCTGTTCCTTGGCTGTCTTGGCGATTTTCTCCGCGTCAAATTTGCCTGCGGACCACGCGGTGAGGACCGATAGCCCTTCGGTATCGCAGACCATAAGCCAGGCGGGAATTCCGGTCGCCTCAATCTCGCCGGCAATGGTGAAATAGGTGAGCGAGAAGTTGGTGGTAACACAGAAAGGACTTTCCGCGGTGGGATTGCCGATTGGGTATATCCCTGCCGCCATTTGAATAGGCTTTTGAGGGTCCGTATAGATATTTAATCTCAGGGTTATCAACGGATAAACCATAGCCGGTGAGAAATGATCGAGTACAATTATACTGCCGTATTTGGCGATGAATTGTGCCGCCAGTACCGCTTCCTCATTGAGTGATGAAGCCTCTTCCCCCGGAAATGTGATGGTTGGGAAGCCCATCGGACGAAAGCCCTTCTTTATGGCTAAACGTCGCATCTGAGTGAGAGCGATCAGGGAGTCACTGGGACCTCTCGTTCCGGGGTCCAGGAATAAATCCTCAAGGCCGGCGCTTTCTGCCTTCTCTGAAAGTTCGGCGAGTTCATCCAGTCCATCACCCCGAATGCCCAGGGCAACGCCGTTACTTTTTGCGATCTCGACCATTTGATCGATGTTGTCTTTGTTGGCGCCATAGATCGCGGGCTTGGCGTCGGCGACTTTTTCCATAGCGGCAATTATAGCTGATGGGTCAGTGGATATCAGGATCATCGGAAGGTCCGTTTTACTTCTTACGGCTTCAACACAGGCAGCGAATTTTCCAGCATCTCCTGAATCGTTCTGAACAGCTATGCCATCCATGCCGAAGGTCATTCCCACGCGCTCTACCTGGTAGCTGGTGACTTCTTCGACTGTCTTGCCTATCTCATCATCAGACTGCGTATCCTTTACCCTGACTACCAGTGCGGCTGGATTGAAAAATGTTTTGTCATGGCGAAACATGACCGTTTCACCGCCGACTTTCATTTGCTTATCGCCTTCTCCTATGGTAACCAGGCGCATTGGAGGGCGTGAGGCTGCCTCGAGCGCTTCCTTCGCCTCGTCGCTCACGTAGGGACATTTCGAAAGCTCGGCTTGACCCTGGGCCAGTTTCATAGCGAATGCCAGACATGTTGGGAAGCCACACTCTTTGCAATTGGTCTGCGGTAGATACTTGTAGATTTGTATACCAGTCAAAGCCATTTTTCATATCTCCTTTACGCGCTGAGTTTGTTAATAGTTTCCTTGATTACCTCTACCGCTTTGGGGTGAGACATAACAAGCAGGTCGGCACCGCTGTAGATCGAAGCCGTAGCGGTGAGTTCCTCCCATATTACAGCACGCTCATCGAGGCTGCCCCACTCGTCCGGTACACCTTCAGCGGCCTTGGCTTCTTTCTGGCGCCATGATTCCGGCCCGACGTGATTGAGTATTGGCATCTGGCACATACTGTCGCCCATCAGGGCGGCCAGTCTAACACGCTCGTTTATGGAATAACCATATTCTATGCCATAACCAAGGGCACCGGTGTCAGGGTCCATTATTATCGACTCAAGCGGAACGCCAACATCAGATACAAGTACATTTAGCTGTTTTGCCAGATTGATATCAAGGGGCGTCTTCGCTATGGCTATGTGTCCGTCAGACATGCAGACGGCCGCTACCGTTTTGTAGTTCTTTTCCTCGCAGTTCCCCAAAGCTATTCGCTGTCCCTTGGCCACCTCTGAAGCGGCCATTAAAACCTCATTATCCTTCTCCGGCACGCCGGGTCCCAGGACTATAAGAGGCACATCTACTGCGGAAAGAACTTTATCTACAGTGGCCTTCGCCTCTGCCGCGCCGGTGTTGCCTGCCTCCGGATGAGCACTTACAAGTCTCAAACAAATTATATCCGCCCCTATCTCTACGGCCTTTTTGGCCCAGTTTACCGGATCTTTGATCACATCACCCCAGGCGGAAACCAGCACCGGTGACGCGTCTGCCGGTTCGGAATCGCGTACCTCGATCGCTATTCTGGTTGGGTTGGGGGTATCACCCTCGAACTTCAGAAATGGAAGGGTAGTGGCTCCTCCCAGAGTGACTTCCTTGCGACCGCCGCCACCAAGCTTGACTTCCCTGATCTTTCCAGTCCATTTTTCCATGGGGATTTCGACAGCCATTGAAGGGCCTCCTTCTTCTTAATTAAATTTCAGGCAATATATTTTTTCTGCCCAGTCTACATCATTGGTTCCATGGAAAGTGCCGGATGCCCCTTTTCCTCCAGGAAAGCGAGTAATCCATCGGAATCCTGTGCGATGTCCCCGTCGCAAATCTTATCCATTAAGTCGGGCTCGCCAGCCATCTCGCATGCGGCCTTCAGATCTTCAGCAAACTCCTCTTTGAGGTTCTTGGAGAGCCAGACCAGTCGTTTTATTCCTCCATCCGCTGAGATAAACTTGTTGCTGGTAATATACGTTTTGCCGTGTCCCATCATGCCCGGCGTTTGCTGTCCGCCTCCCATAACACCCATTAACTGAGTGAACGTCATGCCTGCTGGTGTATTGCTGTAATCATCTCGTGAAACAACCATCACCCCGTTCGCTTCCGGTACAATGGACATTACGCACTCACAGCATCCACAAGTGGTCATGGGCGCGTCCATTACAGAATAAATGGTAAATCTTTCAATAGCCTGCTGAGAATTCTGGTATACGAAGTCATTTACTCCCTGCCATTCGCCCTTCTCCTCGGAAAGGCAGCTCCCCTTATTTACAGGCTGGTTTGCTCCGTTTGGATTGATTTCATATGCCGCTCTACAGTCGAGCCAGCTGTATGCTCCGCAGAGTCCTACCCGTTCAGGATTGATAATACAAACGTGCGTAGGGGCGAATGACTGGCAGAGTGTGCAACTGTAGTATACATCGACCGCGCTGTCCGTCATGCCCGAGACTCGCTCATTTCTCTCTTTGTATACTTCTCGCGCCTGTTCGATCAGTTCATCAACCTTGGCAGGATCGGTATAGATAGTAGTCTGAACTTTATCTACGATTGCACCATAATGGTTATGGAAGTTTGCGTGGAGGATAATTCCGATATCCTTTGCCCGGAAACCCTTATCTACCGCATTTTTATGAATACGGATCCAGGTGATATCCCGCTGGCCCTGGTGCTGTACACCCTCGGCACCATTGATGAAGTGGTGTATCTGCCGTTCCAGTACTCCCTCGAAATCCTTCTGCATTTTACGCCCGGCGACATCCACCACGATTGCCATGGGGATCTTGGCTCCTACATCAGCGGAATCCAGATCCGGCCCCACAAGATCGACTTTCCCGTCCTCAACCTCATCGACATCCTTCATTCGAAGCCATTCGAAGCAGGTACCTCCCTTTCCTCCCATCTCAACCCTGAGATCGGCCTTGCGAACAACTTCACCCTCAAAGGCCGGGCCATAAGAAACAGGAATCGGTACCTTGGTTACTTTGATCTTGATGCCGCGGACTTCAATACATTTCTCGACAAGGCGCTCGACCCGTTCCATATCGTCTTTGCCCGGAATATCATCAAATGGCATGCTGACGACATGCTCGTATTGAGTGATTCCGACCGGCAATATGTTTGGAATCAGGGTATCGGCGACAACCGGGAATCCATAGTTGATGGCACCGGCTGCAGTAGCGTATTTCAGCTCGTCAATGGGTCCAAGTGCCAGCGCAAAAGCGAAGCATCTGAATTTGTTATATAGAAGGTTTCGTCTGGCGTCACCCGCTTCGTATCCACCGAAACTGATGGCCGCGCGAGTGGCGTAACCCAGGGCATATATTATGGATTCAGTATCACTGCCGAACGGTATGGTGAATGTGTCGTATCCCAGGTCAACCCCCTGGTTTAACAACTGGCCTGTAAGGGTTGTGCCGTTGTTATCGCCGGCCATGAAAACAAGAAGGCCTTTGGACTGGAGCTCGCGGATCAGTTTAACCGCTACATCTTCGTTCTTGGCCGCACCAAGTATGGCCGCGAAGCCTGGCATGGTCCCATCGACCATAGCCACACCCCAGGACCTGACCTGAACATCATCAACAGCACCGTTCCATGTAAAACCGTTACTTACCTCGGGCTGCTGCCCTCTGGCATACTCAATTCCTTTAATACCCTCTTCCGCGAAAAGGGTTGCCATACCCGCATCCAGAGTTTCTCCCAGGTAAGGAAGCCAAATATTATCTGATGGAGGTGGGGGGAGAAGTGATTTGCTGTATTCCAGTACTGGTTGAAGATCGCTGACCTTCTCAACCTTTTGGCCTGTCAGCCCATAGATTACAGGGAGATAATACACGGTATTCGGTAGTTTGATCGGAGCGTCGCCCCCGGGGTCCTTCATTGCATCATTAAGTAAATCCTCGAACTTCTTAACCTCTGCGTTTGCGCCTTTAATTGCTGCTGTTGCGATAAATCTGGACATAATTCTCCTTCCTTAAAATTCCCTGATATTCACGGTTAGTATTTACGGAAGTCTCCGGTCATGGCGGCGTCGATTGGATTGGTGCCGGCCATCCTGGGCGCTCTGGTGAATCCCGGACTCGATGCCCACTGGGCCGGCCTTTCGGTCAGTTCTTCGAAACCGGCCGAAATCAGAACTTTGTTTACTTCTTCAGCTTTCTGTTCATCGGCATCAACTCTCACGATCTTTCCGCCGACGGCCAGGCCGATTTTGTAGTAATTTAAAGCCTGTTCCGGAAGATCGAGCCCTTCCAGCTCATTTTCTCCACCTTGGTCAATGACTTTGGCTTCGTACCCCCTTGATTTGAGTTCGGAAACCGCGGTTTCCGCGTCCTCCGGGCGTTTGAACAGCTTTGTTACGGCTTTTGCCATATCGCGAAACCCTCCTGTTAATCATTACGTTGTTTGCTTTATCTGAATACCGACTACAAATAAAAGCACCCAAGGAATTATTTTAGCCTTGACGTGAACGGAAGTCAACCTTACATAATAACCCCAAACAGCGATTGATTCCGGGTTATATTTGCGTCATGTCGTCACCCTGTTTCACTAAACGATAACAGGAATGAGTTATAGGACATATTTTTCATCAGGTAAAGAAGGGTTTCCCGGATTATGAAAAATAAAAAAAGGTGCGAGGTTATTACTCTCCTTAAAGGGTGAAAGCATTTGAAATTCTATTTTCGGCATAAACCGGGAGTTAAAAAGTGACTGCTGTTCGAGAGAGTTAACCGATCCTATTGTGAGCGATATTGGTCAAGGGTCTCATCCGAGAAATCGGCGTTGGTGTATACCTGCTGGACGCCATCAATTTCCTCGAGTTTGTCTATCAACTTGAGTGTTTGAAGAGCGGACTTATCCTCCAGTTTGACCATGTTCTGTGGAATCAACGCTATGTCGGCAGATGCTATAGTAAGCCCGCTATCCTCGAGGAATTTCCTTACCTTCTCCAGGTCACCCGGTGTGCTGTATATCTCGATGATATCGCCTTCCGCTTTAATGTCGTCGGCACCCGCATCAATGGCGGCAAGCTCAAGTTCCTCGGAGTAGTGGCTATCTGATTCCATGGTTATAATGCCCTTGGCCTCGAATATCCAGGTGACGCAACCCGCCTCGCCAAGGCTGGCATTGTGCTTGGTGAAAGTGCTGCGGACCTCTGAAAGAGTTCTGTTACGATTGTCAGTCAATATCTGGAGAAGCAAAGCCGCACCGCCCGGACTGTAACCCTCAAGGGTCATCTCCTCCAGCGCTCCCGATTCCTTGCTCTCCACTGCCCGTTTGATGGCGCGTTCTATATTGTCGACGGGCATGTTATTGTCTTTAGCTTTCTGTACTGCAAGGCGAAGCGTGGGGTTGGAATCGGGATCTCCACCGCCGTTTCGGGCGGCTACGGTGATCTCGCGGCCCAGTTTGGTAAATAACTGTCCCCTTTTTGCGTCCGCCGCGCCTTTTTGACGTTTGATTGTAGACCACTTGGAGTGACCGGACATTTTATTCCTCTATCAATTTCTATCCGCGATCGCCTTCATAACGTACTCGACGATTTCAGATGTGGGTGTTCCCGGCCCGAAGATCTCGTTGACCCCGATTTTCCTCATTTGCTGATGGTCATCCTCGGGAATGATACCACCGGCTATGACCATGACATCAGTCAGGCCTCTCTTGTTAAGCTCTTCCATGATCAATGGGAATAGCTCGGTGTGAGCGCCGGAAAGAATGCTGAGACCCACTACATCAACATCTTCTTGCATGGCGGATTCGGCGATCATCTCCGGCGTCTGTCTTATGCCGGTGTAGATCACTTCCATCCCCGCGTCCCTGAAGGCGCGGGCTACTACCTTGGCTCCTCTATCATGGCCATCAAGGCCCGGTTTGGCAACAAGAACTCTGACAGTGGGTTTATCAGCCATTTATCAGATACTCCTTATGATGTCGTTTCGTCAGGTGTATTCCTATTGATTATCGCTATCGCTATTATCAGTTTCTTGAGAAACCTCTTATATCCCTCATTTGTGTCCCCAACACGGGTGGGATTGAAGATCCGGGTTATACCCCATTACATCTTAAGCCACTACTTACATTCCAGGAGCTACCGCAATCATTCCCGGGTTTTCTGAGCCAGCTCAATGAGGACTCCGTTGACTGACTTTGGATGAATGAATCCGATTTTACCGGCCAGGCCTTTCCTGCCCTGTTTATCGATAAGCTTTGCCCCTTTGGCTTCAAGGCGTGTCAGCTCTTCGTCGGTGTCATCAACTTCAATACAGATGTGATGAATGCCTTCCCCTTTATTTTCGATAAATTTGGCGACTCCGCTTTCCGGATCGACCGGTTCAATTAATTCTAACTCAGTATCTCCGATATGAATCATAGCCGCCTTGACTCCCTGATCCGGAACCTCCTCGATTTTGGAGGGCTTTAGGCCGAAAAGGTTTTCGAAAGTACTCACGGCACTATCGAGGTTTTTTACTGCAACGGCGACGTGGTCAATCCTTTTGAGCATATAATCCTCCTGTCTGTCATGTAAGGGGAGTAGATTAAAATAGGTGCACTCAAGGCTGAATATACAATAATTGCGCAATGGTGTCAATTTTGTCACAATCCGTTTAGATACCGAAAAACAGCGCTCAAAGGCAAATGCGTCCACACTTCGAGTGAGTAATTGTGCCGTGGCTGGAGGCTTTCTATATTTGAGGAAATTTACACGGGGCGTAACAACTCCTCGTCCAGGGGAACCAAAAGCTGAGAGGGTGAAAACATGCATCAGAATAAAAGCTGTTTTCAACGTTGCCTGCTATATTTCCCACACAAAATATCGATGTGATACAATAGCTACATAAATATGGCGCCGCCGAGGAAAACATCTTTGATGATGGTGTTAAAAGTATGAAGAACGTTGTTTTACACAGGAGTCCAAGGGTAAAAAAGCCCGTCATGCTGGCTGTATGGCCCGGAGTAAGCGACGTTGCTCTGGAAGTAGGCAACTATCTGCTGGACAGGCTGGATGCCGCGGAGTTCGCCGAGATCGAGCCGTTGAACTTTTTTACCCCGGTCGGGATAACGGTTCATGATAACGTATTACAGGCACCTGTTTTCCCTGAGAACAAGTTCTACCTGATAAAAAGACCGGAAGCCAAAAATGATTTAATAATATTCTACGCGGAGGCTCAGCCGGATCAAAATCACTACGATCTGGCAAAGGTTGTTCTGGACGTGGCGGAGAGGTTCAGGGTGAAGCGGATATATACTTGTGCCGCTGCCCTGGTACAGCACAACGTCGAGAAGTCGCGAGTTCTGGCGGCGGCTACGGATGCGAAGCTGATTGAAGAAGTGAAAAAGTACGATGTTTCACTGGTGGGTGAATTTCAGATCAGGGGTCTTAACGGATTACTGCTTGGGGCTGCCAGGGAGAGGGGTATTGAGGGAATTTGCATTCTTGGAGAAACGGCGCAATATGCAGCGGAGCTTCCCAATCCCATTGCCGCCAGTGCCATTCTCAAAACACTTACACGGATTTTTAATCTGCAAATAGATCTCTCTGAAATAGAGAGAGATGCCAGGCAGATGGCAGAGGAGATTAAAACGCTATCCCAGGAATTCATGGCGAAATACATCAGCCATTTTACTCAGCCCATTTGGGAACGTAATCCGCGAAACGAATATGAAGATGATGATGAAGACGATGATGAAGATGAATAGGTGGGATGTAAAAGAGGAGGTGGAGAATGGCCAGATCGCCGGGCGGGCCCGGAACTGAGTTTTCATGGGAAGAGATATGGGAAAGACTAACCGGTAAATACTCCACTTCAGGCAAGAAACCATTCAGAAAAGGGCCTGTCCTTGGGGCGTTGGCAGGAATAGCAATTGCCATATGGTTACTAACTGGAATATACACGGTTAGCCCCGGCGAAGTGGCGGTGGTTAAACGGTTCGGAAGCCATATTAGAACCGATGGGCCGGGACTTCACTATCACTTAAGAGGAATCGAATCGTATAATCGGGTAAACCAGGAGCAAATTCGCACTGCCGAAATTGGTTTTCGAACTGTGAGCAGTGATGAGTTCCGGATAATCCAACCGGAAGCTCGTGTCCTGACCAGTGATGAGAATATTGTTGAGGTTCAGTTAGTAGTCCAGTACAGGGTAAGTGATGCGGATGATTACGTGTTCAACGTGATTGACCCTGAGACAGCTCTTCATGATGCCGCTGAGGTGGCGATGAGGAGCGTGGTTGGGGATCATACGATAGACTACGTCATGATCGAAGGAAGAGGTGTGTGGCCGTCAGAGGCAATGACTTACCTTCAGCAATTGCTCGATGATTATGGTTCAGGGTTGCTGGTTACCAACCTGAAACTGCAATACGCGGGACCGCCAGATGATGTCAGGGATGCATTCGATGAGGTGCAGGCGGCAAGGGAGGACAAACAGACGTTAATAAGACAGGCTGAGGGTTATGCGGCTGACATTGTTCCAAGGGCGCGGGGTGAGGCGCAGAAAATCGTGCTGCAGGCAAACGCTTATAAAGAGCAAAGGGTTCTGAAGGCGGAGGGCGACGCCGCGAAATTCCTTTCGGTTTTAAAGGCACACGAAGTTACCGCGGCCTTCCAGGCTCTGGCCGGGGGTGGAATTACCGAAGCCGAAGAGGCACTCTCCCAAGTCGGGATATTTGAGGTAACCTCTGGCGATATGTCGACTGATATAGCGGTTGAAGAGATTATCGAGGAGGTTATAAAGGAAGGGACTGAGAACGGGGTGAGCATAGAGGTGGATGAGGTTTCGACTATGACCAGGGATAACCTGTATTTAATCATGAAGGATCTCGGTGTTACCGACGGCATATCAGAGGCAGCCGAATTGACGGGGAAGAAGCTTATCTCCGCTCTGGATAAGTTGAATCTGGCCGAGGAGTATCAGGAAGCTTACGACGAAGCGATCAAGTTGACAAAGGAAAGGTTGTACCTCGAAACCATGCAGGAGGTGTTGCCGGCAACCGAGAAATACATACTTGATTCCAGTACCACCGGCAGCATCCTGCCCTTCCTGCCTCTCGGTGAAATGGTCAATATACCGGAGCTGAACAGCGTTGCCAGCGGAACAGGGCAGGCATCGGAGGGGCGGCAATGAAAAAGATAGCAGTCATCGCGGCCGTTGCGATATTCCTTCTCGTGGTCCTTTTCCAGAGCTTCTATACGGTCGATGAGACGGAGCAGGTAATAATTTTACAGATGGGTGAGTATAAGAAAACCGTGGATAAGCCCGGTCTTCATGCAAAGTTACCTTTCGTTCAGACCCCGAAAAGCCTTGACAAGAGGGTCATTAAGAGCGACGCTCCGTCGACAGGCTATTTGACGCTGGATAAAAAGAACGTGGAAATCGATCACCTCACCAGATGGAGAATCACCGAACCAGTTACTTTCTATAAAAGCATAGGGAGTGAGGAACAAAAGGCGCATCAGAGAATAAACGCGGTCGTTGTTTCTGAGCTCAGGGATGAGCTCGCCTCGTTCGACCTGGTAGACATAATCTCTATACATCGAGAGGCGATTATGGACGAGGTGACCGAGCGCACCGCACAGAAGGTAATTGAGTTTGGGGTTGACGTGATCGATGTCAGAATAAAGCGGACGGAATTACCTGAGAACGTAGAGGATAATGTATTCGCGCGGATGAGGGCGGAACGTGAGAGAGAGGCTAAAAAGTACAGGGCTGAGGGTGAAGAGCTGGCCCTGGAAACGGAGGCCGAAGCTGACAGGCAGGCCACCGTAATAATGGCCCAGGCTTACAGGCATGAGCAATCGCTGAAAGGGCAGGGGGATGGCATGGCTGCTTCGGTGTACGCTGCCGCTTATGAGCAGGCACCATCTTTTTACAGCTTGATGCGGGCTCTCGAAGTCTACACCGCTATAATGGATGAGCAGACAACCCTGGTGCTCAGCACGCAGTCTGATTTACTGAAATATCTTACGGATATTGAACCGGAAGAGGAATAGGGGCCCGTCGCGATGTGCTCCTACTTCACTTTTATCTGCAGGTAAAGGTCTCCTGGCTGGAGGCCGGATTTACCCATACCTGTCAGCCTGATCTTTTTACCGGGCGACATACCTGGCGGGATTATGACCTCGATTGTTTTGGTTCCTTTGCCACTGTTGTAACGAATACGTTTGGAGCATCCCAGTTTCACCTCATCAGCGCTGATCTCGACGGTCTTGTATATATCCTCACCCTTCGATGGCATATCGAGGTCGATGCCGAAGGCCTTCTTCAAGGTGAATTTGCCAAGCTTCCGTACGGCTTTTGCCAGCAACCTTTCGGCGAAATTCGGTTTTCGCACTGTTACTTGAGCGCCGGTAGAGCCGGGACGCCCTTGCGCTCTCCCGGCATTACGGCTGGAAAAATCGGGCTTTTTCGCGCCACCAGTACTACTGCCGGTCCGGTAAAAGCGTGCTTCGCCGTAAGAGTATTTACCTGAAAACAGGTCGCTGAACAAATCATCGTCAAAGCGGAGGCCCATATGGCCGAACATGCGCTCCAGGTCGGCAAATAACTGCCTCGCCAAGTCAGGGTCGACATACGCCTCATTGAAGGAATAAGCTCCGGCACGGCCATATCGGTTTCCAAAACCGAAGCCGGTTTGAGAATAATCCCCTCGGATAAAGGCGTCGTACTCCTGCCTGTGCTTCGGATCGCAGAGGACGCTGTAAGCCTCGTTTATCTGTTTGAACTTCTCAGACGCTTCACTCTCATTTCCGGGGTTGCGGTCCGGATGATGCTTAAAGGCAAGCTTCCTGAAGGAACTGCGAATTTCCTCCGCGCTGGCGTCACGGCTGACTCCCAGTATATCGTAATAATCTCTCATTTTTAGGATTCCTCTTCACGCAGCCGGTTGACGATGTAACGTATCTCCTGCGAATCCAAACCGAAGCGATGAAGCGTATGGCGAACAATTTCAAGTCCGGCCTCTACATCCGGATGAACCAGTTGGGCGGCGCCCATTTCCTTCAGCGTGATTCTGGCTTCTTCCCCGTGCACACGAGCCAGTATATCAAGTCTGTGGTTAATCTCAAGCGCGTTCCTTATCACCAGGCTGGCCGACATAAGGTCGGGGAATGCTATAACGAGGATCCGAGCCTTCTCGAGTCTGGCCGCCGCCAGAACCTCAGGCTGGCTGGCGTCACCGAAGATGCAGGGGGTCCCCTTCTTGCGAGCTTCGCCTATCACCAGCGGATCGATGTCAATTATCACGTATGAAAATCCGCGTTGCTGAAGGACTATCCCCAGTTTTCTCGCTGTGTCACCATATCCGCAGATAACCACATGATTAGAAAGCTTCCCGTCTCCATGGGCCGATTCCTGATCCTCTTCACCGGTTAAAAGCGGGACGACTCTCTTGCCGCTCGTCATCCGATAATAGCTCCATGAAGTCAGCCCTATGGCAAAGGGCGTCAATAATATTGTGATAAAAGCGACACTTAGTGTCAAAGAATAAAGCTCGTTGGAGATCAGGGATTCTTCCAGGGCAAGGGCGGCCAGAATGAAACTGAACTCACCTATCTGGAACAGCCCACTGCCGACAAACAAATTGGTTTTGGCGGTATTGCCGAAAGCCCGGGGGACAATAGCCGAGATGAGGAACTTGCCGACGACAACCACCGAAACAGCTATACCGACTTTCTCAGGGTTTTCCAGTATAAATTCAGGATCTGCCAGCATGCCCAGAGAGGCGAAGAAAAGTACCGCGAATATATCGCGAAGGGGGCGTATATCAGCCATTGTCTGGTATGAGAATTCCGATTCGCTCACGAGTAGACCGGCCAGGAACGCGCCGAGCGCTATTGAAAGTCCGAACTGGTCTGCTGCGTAGCTGGCTCCGAAAATCAGCGACACAACAGCAATGAGGAACAGCTCCCGCGAGCGCCCTCCGGCGACTGTTTTCATGAACCAGGGAAAGCCCCACAAACCCAGAACAACGGTGACTCCGAGAAATACTATCGCTTTAAGAATTGCCCATCCAACCCCCTCCATTAGTTCCGAGCCGCTACTGCCCAGAGCAGGGAGTATGGCCATCATGGGTACTACGCTGAGGTCCTGAACAAGAAGTATTCCCGTCATTATCTTGCCGTGGGGGCTGCCGAGCTCACCTCGGTCCATAAGGGATTTCAGCACGATAATGGTGCTGCTTAATGAGATGAAGAAGGCAAATATAACTGCTTCATTGGAAGGATAATGGAGCCCCCACGCCAGTAAGTATCCAATTATTCCAGTACCGATTATCTGCAGGATGCCACCGCCGGTGGCTACCAGACCGATTTTTTTCAGCGTGCGGAAGGAAAACTCGATACCAAGGGTGAACATCAGGAACACAACCCCGATGGTGGCCAGAGTTTCAACCTCTTCAGTATCGGCAACCAGTCCTGTGACGTTGGGACCGATAATGATCCCGGTGAGAAGATAGCCGAGGATTACAGGCAGTTTCAGGCGCTGGGCGATTATCCCGCCAACGAGGGCGATGCCCAGAACGACCGCCATGCTGGTGATGAGTGAAATATCTTCCATTTTTTTAAATTGTCTGCTCAAATTATAAGATATCTGCACTCTATAAGTACAGTGAAGCATGTCCCAAAAAACAGCGATTGGAACCTTCGTGGGGTTGCCTCCTGTCAATCTCCGTTTCCCGTCTCCGGATGGCCTTACTGTAAAAAGGTGCAGGAGATGACTCCTGCCGGGGGTTTTGGGGGTGGCCCCCAACACAAACTTCCCCCAAGATTGGGGGATCAAAGGGGGTTGATTTGAGGTTTTTTGCAGGAACACCAGTTACTATTGGCAGTGTTAATTGACCATAACTGATCCGGATTGCTATAATTCCAGCGATGATAGTTGACTTCCACACTCATATTGTCCCTCCTCAGATGAAAGAGCGGCGCGATGAATTGATACACCAGGATACCTGCCTGGGTGCCCTGTATGCCGATCCGAGAGTAAGTATGGCAACGGCGGATGAGCTTATCGAGAGCATGGATCGTGATGGAATTGATATATCGGTGGCGGTAAATATGGGGTGGTCGAGCCTTGAGCTTTGCAGGCGAACCAATGATTATATCATCGAATCGACTAGCAAGTATCGGGGAAGGATACTTGGATTCTGCATGGTCAATCCAAAATGGAAAGAGGCCGCGGCCGAGATTGAGCGATGCGCCTCCGGTGGCATTCTTGGTATTGGCGAACTTATGCCTCATCTCCAGGAATTTGATATTGGAGACAGGGATGTGATGGAACCGGTTATGGAGACGGCCCGCGCCAGAAACTTGATGGTTATGACCCATTCGTCGGAGCCGGTGGGACATGTTTATGCCGGCAAGGGCGATGTTGTGCCGGGCGCGCTCTACAGGCTGATCGATGGTTTTCAGGATATCAGGATCGTGTGTGCTCATTGGGGTGGGGGGTTACCCTTTTACGCGTTAATGCCGGAGGTTGAGAGGGCGATGCAGAACGTATATTTCGATACGGCGGCCTCACCCTTCCTCTATAAGTATCAGATTTTCCAGCATGTTTCCGAGATATTCGGGGATGAAAAAATACTTTTTGGAAGCGACTTTCCCCTGATCACCCAGCGGAGAATAATCGAAGGCCTGGATAAAGTCCATCTGGACCCCGATGGAAAGCGGCGAATTCTGGGTGAGAACGCGTGCAGACTACTTGGTATATCCTGATGGCTGAAATACGTTCTTTCATAGCAATTGATATACCGGACGAGGTCAAAAGCGAGATGGCGCGCTTGATTGACGCGATTAGACCGGGAAGGGAAAAGGATGTGAAGTGGGTGGATCCGAAGAACAGCCACTTGACGCTGAAATTCCTGGGCAATATCCAGGAGGACCTGATTGTAGAGTTAATAACGGTGCTGCAACACAGCGCACGCGATGTTAAACCTTTCCATCTGGAGCTGGCTGGATTGGGGGCTTTTCCCGGCCTGAAATCCCCACGTGTTGCCTGGGTTGGTGTCGGAGGTGATCTGGATGAGCTGAAAAGGCTGCAAAAGGGGATCGAGGTAAATCTGATGCCACTGGGCTTCAGTGAAGAACGGAAGGCGTTTTCCGCACATATTACGCTGGGAAGAACACGTGATAGAATAACTTCCAGCGGGCGTGCTGAGTTAGGCGAAGCTATATCGAAAGCAGGTTACCAGCGCGGTGTGCCGTTTACAATCGACAGCTTCGGTCTTTTCAAAAGTACCCTCACTAAAACAGGGCCGATATATGAAAAAATGGGAACAATTGTCCTTGACACAGGATGAAAAATGGTGATAAATTATTTTTAGCAGTCTTGATAATAGAGTGCTAAGGTATTTTCCATAACGAGTTAGAGGTGAAATAGAGATGCCGATATACGAGTACAGATGTACTGCCTGTGAATCGTGTTTCGAGATGAAACAGAGTTTTGATGCCGAACCGGTATGCAGTTGTCCGAAGTGCAATAGTGAGGCCAGGCGGCAGTTCAGGCCGGCCCCGATAATATTCAAGGGAAGTGGTTTCTACGTAACAGATTACGCGCAGGGTTCCTCCGCCACACTCTCAGGCAAATCCGAGGAGACGAAATCGGAGCCTGTTGTTTCGGCGGCAAAGGAAGCCAAGACGGAGACACAAGCTACGCCGGACGAATAATGGAAGCCTTGATACAGCGCGTTTCTAAAGCCTCGGTCGAAGTAGAAGGTAGTTTGATAGGAAGAATTGGACCGGGGCTTTTGCTTTTTATTGGGGTAGGAAGTAACGATACAATTGAAGACGTTCGCTACATCGCGGATAAGGTTACCGGATTGCGTATATTTTCCGACAAAGAGGGGAAATTCAACCTGTCTGTTCTTGATACAGGTGGCGAGGTTCTGGTTGTCAGTCAGTTTACCTTACTGGCGGACACCAGAAAGGGCCGCCGCCCTGGTTTCACCAGTGCCGCGCCCCCGGAGCTGGCGGAGAGCCTGATAGACACATTAACAGGCTTGATACGTGATAATGGTGTGAGAGTTGAGACAGGTAAATTTCAGGCTCACATGATGCTCGAGATACACAATGACGGCCCTGTTACCATTCCCATACACAGCTCAGATCGATTAAGACCCCGAAAGACCTGAAAGTCATAAGGAATCTTTTGAGGCAGGTGGTGACTCCGGGGGTCTGGGGGTGCCTCCAGATTCAAATTCCCCTGTGTTTGGGTAATTAAAAGGGGTTGATCGGGGTTACCATAAGCAAAATATTCCGCTCCATACTTTTCATCAGCACAGTTTGAACATAATGGTGTAGTGTGATAATATTGCTAATGGTAATCATTTGCAATATTATGGTTAAGGGATACTTAAAATGACGTCCAGACTTTCAGGACATCGCATGACCACACAGAGAAGATTGCTGCTCGATCTGATTCGTGATTCGGGGGAGCACCTGGACGCTGATGATCTATACAGGCGTGCGAAGGAAAAGGACGCCAGAATAAGCCTCTCTACCGTTTACCGAAATCTGAGCCTTTTGAAGGAACTGGGGGTGGTGGTGGAGAGGAGCCTGGGAGAGGATCACCATTACTACGAAGTCAATACTGAACCCGAACATCATCATCTGGTGTGCCTTGGTTGCGGTGAGATTTTTGAATTTTCCTCTACATTAACAGAACAAATGAAATCATCTGTGGAGAAAGCGAGCCGCTTCGAGATCACCAGGGTAGAGATTAACATGCAGGGCTACTGCCCGGACTGCCAGGAGAAGTATCGGCAATGACCAGGAAGAAGCAAAGCACGATAGCCCGGATGAAAACCGGCCAGAGCGGAGTGGTGATTGAGGTAGGCCCGGGACTTGGAATGAGAAGACTGGAGGTCATGGGATTGCGTCCGGGGAAGAGGGTGACCAAGATAAGCGGCATGTTCGCCCGAGGCCCGGTCGTGGTTCAGGTTGATGGCTTCCGCTTGGCACTGGGATTCGGCATGGCCAAGAAGATAATGGTCGAGGTGGAAATATAATTGAAGATACTACTGGCGGGCAACCCGAATGTCGGGAAGAGCGCGTTTTTCTCCCGGCTCACCGGCGTCAGGGTTACCGCGTCAAACTATCCTGGTACGACGGTATCATTTACCAGGGGATACCTGAAGGTAGGTGAAGAAACAGAGGAAGTTATTGACGTACCCGGCATATATACCCTCGACCCCACTTGTAAGGCTGAAGAGGTCGCCACCGAAATGCTCAAGGATGGCGACCTTATTATTAATGTCGTAGACGCAACCAATCTCGAAAGAAATCTTTTTTTAACCTTGCAGCTGGCCAGAACCGGCCTTCCGATGCTAATTGCCCTCAATATGTGGGATGACACCAGGCACAGGGGTATAGACATTGACATCGAGAAGCTGGAGGCGTTGCTCGGTGTTCCGGTCGTACCAACTGTGGCGGTTACCGGGCAGGGAATAAAGGAACTCGTAGAGAGAATTCCCGAGGCAAAACCATCACCTGTCAGTGCCCAAACACACGATGAACTGTGGACCACGGTGGGTAGAATAGTTGGGCAGGTTCAGACCGTTATACATCGCCATCACACATGGCGGGAGCGGTTGAGCGACGCGACGATTCATTCCTTTACCGGAATTCCCATTGCTCTGGTGATTCTCCTCGCCTCGTTCTGGATAATAAGGCTGATAGGGGAGAGTCTGATAGGTTATGTCTTCGAGCCCCTGTTCGAAGAAGCATGGGAACCGGTCATAATGAGGTTGAGTGACGCCATGGGCTCAGGCGGGTTCTGGCATGATGTTCTGATAGGCGAGTTGATCGACGGAGAGATAGATTTTGTTGAATCATTTGGAATGCTGACTACAGGACTGTTCATTCCCTTCGGGGCGGTTTTACCTTATGTTATCGCCTTTTATCTGGTTCTTGGAATACTGGAGGACGTGGGATACTTACCCCGTCTGGCCGTGCTGCTGGATAATCTGCTTCACAAGATGGGCATTCACGGTTACTCCATCATCCCAACGTTGCTCGGTCTTGGATGCAACGTCCCGGGTATACTGGCCACACGAATACTGGAAAGCCGACGTGAGAGGTTCATTGTCGCCACGCTTATATCCATCGCTGTACCGTGTGCTGCGTTGCAGGCAATGGTGATCGGTCTGGTGGGCGACGAGGGTATCCAGTACGTAGTAATTGTGTATGCAACTCTATTCGCGGTATGGCTGGTTCTTGGACTTATATTGAATCGTCTGATAAAGGGATTCACCCCGGAGCTGCTTATAGAAATACCCCCCTACCGCCTCCCGCCAACCCGCATTGTTGCTACCAAGCTATGGATGAGAACCATTGGATTCCTGAGAGAGGCGATCCCCATCCTGATGGCGGGGATCTTTGTAATAACAGTACTGTACGCGTTAGATGTTTTCAAGCATATCGCTGAATTCGTGAAACCGGTTGTAAGCGGGCTTTTCGGATTGCCCGAAGATGCCGCCGCGGCACTGGCTATCGGGTTCCTTCGTAAGGATATGGCAATCGGTATGCTTGGGGGGCTGGATTTAACGGCAGGACAGCTTGTAGTAGGGAGCGTTGTGCTGGCGATGTTCTTCCCGTGTATCGCCAGCTTTGTCGTTCTTGCAAGGGAACTGGGTGCGAGGGGGTTGCTGGGAGCTACTGTAATCATGCTCATGGTCTCCCTGGTTGTTGGCAGCCTGTTAAATCTGGGCCTTTCATAGTAACATATATTTACAAAACATGAGAGGCTCTGGCGCGCGACTTGAATAATCATACAGGTAACGTTGACAATTCAGGGAGCGAAGTTGCTATGAATACCGGATGAAATATTGCCGGAAACCAGTATTGTATCCGGCCTGACTCTCTGGTATACTCTCTTTATCCAGGCAGGGAGACGCCATTACCGGAATATGCTGTTAGCAATATATAAAAAGGAGATATCATGACCGAGCCAGTATTTTTGCTAACTGATGGGGAGATAAAGGAGGTAGCCGAGACAGACAACGAGATATATAGCGGTGTGCTTGATATACACAGAGCGGTGGCCAAAGCGCAGTTGCGAAAAATATGGGATAGACTAACGGAGCCATGCAAAGAGCACCCGACAAATGTGGACCTTCTGATGGAAAGGCAACGATGCCCTGAGTGTATGAGAGAGTTCAAAGAAGAGCTGGATTAAACATAAATTCGTGCTGGTGTCTGTTTTAAATGGTTGAGACTTCTGATACAATCAATATGCATCCCAAAACGGCTCCATCGTCTAGGGGACTAGGACATCGGCCTTTCAAGCCGAAAACAGGGATTCGAATTCCCTTGGAGCCACCACTTTATCGAGAGGAAGCTCTTTACGGGCTTTTTCATACAAGTTCAGAGCCTGTGATAATAACCGGGCCAATCGAGCGAGAACTGGCGGAAGAAATGGCTCCGGGCAATGGAATTCTCCCAGATCAGCAGTTCAAGCCGGGAGAGATATCTTATGGTTAGAGCTGAGTTTTGTAAAAAGATCGGTACCGGGATACATTTTTCGGGAGGGAGATATGCACCTTTATGAGGTACTTCAAGACATGAGTGGGAGTGAGGTCGAACTGTTTGAGAATAGAAACACCGGCCGGCTGGAGATCCGCCCGGCAGCGGAGGGCAGAAAGACAAGCATCTCCGGCCGGTACATCGGGGACGTCGGTGAAGATTATGTTGTAATTGAAGTGAAAACTGTCGGCGGTACTCATTTTGACGCGTATCCTTTCAGCCAGATAGTACTGCGAGACTGGGACGACAGGCTGGCCGGTGGGAGGCCTTCGAGAAAAAAGGCGGCACAGCCGGAGACCGGAACCGGGGGGCAGTCTCAGGGTCCAAGTCGGCAGCGAGACCAGGAATGGCTTAAATAGACTGCCCATATAGTAAGGCGGTTGACGGGAAAAGGATGTGGCTAGTGGATGCCGCTGACCACAAGGCCTGAATCGGCCAACGCGGCTCATATAAAATACCCGGTTTCGTGAGATATCGCGGAGAAACCGGTAAGATATATCTGCAGGAAATCCCCCATACCCTCAGGAATTTAAAGCGCTTCAGATGCAATCCATTCACCCTGATTAAGCCGAAAAAGGCAATATGTAAGGCGATCACTTTACATAAAGCGCGGGTGATGTAAATACTGGTGAGGTACCAATAAGTGGAAGAACAGATCGAACTGATCGTGGAGGAGACGGGCGGACGGCTTGATAGATACATTGCTTCTCATACGGAACTATCAAGGGGATATGTTCAAAAGCTGATAAGGGAGGGGATGGTGCTGGTGGGGGGGAGAACCGCAAGGCCAAAGCGTAGTATCACGGTGAATGAGAGGATTCATATATCCATTCCTGAGCCTGAAGAAACCGAGCTGGCCGCTGAAAACATATCCCTTAATATTGTATTTGAGGATGCCGATGTATTAGTTGTAGATAAACCTGCCGGATTGACGGTACACCCTGGTGCCGGTAAGAAAACGGGGACACTGGTCAACGCGATCCTGGCCTATTGCCCCGACCTGAGCGGGATAAAAGGTACCGTACGGCCGGGAATAGTCCACCGTCTTGACAAGGATACCTCAGGACTGGTGATGGTTGCTAAAAACGACCGTTCCCAGGCAAGTCTCTCTGAACAGGTTAAAAAGCGCGAAATTGAAAAGGGGTACCTCTCGCTCGTATCCGGCGAGCTTTCGCCAGCTGAAGGAGCGATAGAGGGACCCGTGGGACGCCATCCCGGTGATCGTAAAAAGATGGCAATCGTCTCAGGGGGCAGAGAGGCGGTTACCCACTACAAAGTAGTGGAACATATCGGAAAATACACATTTCTGGAGGTTAGACCGGAAACGGGACGTACACACCAGATTAGAGTCCATTTCTCTTCAATTGGCTATCCGCTGGTGGGAGACGCTGTTTATGGTGGTGATACCAGACTGATCAAGAGGCAATTCCTCCACGCGCACCGGCTCGGGTTTCGGTTGCCGGGCAGTGGTGCCTACAGGGTATTTACCTCGAACCTGCCGGAGGAGCTGAGTCAGGTGCTGAAAGACATAGCCTTCAATAACGTGTAAAATGCCGCGTGGTTTGGGAAAACCAGCAGTTAACGATGCCGGTCCGAAATTGAGGGTTATACCGGTTCGGCTGATTTCTGTCACAGGCCACTTCAATTTGCTCTGATTAATTCCACTGTGCTATATTACCCCTTGGGGTTGGGTTGAGGAGGCTACTACTAATGACGCTCATTCCACTGATTAAGGGGTGTTCGATGGCAGAAGGAGTAATCTACGAGAAAACTGATAGAATCGTAACCATAACCTTTAATGATCCCAGGGGCTTTCACTCGATGAGTCCGGAATTGTTCAAAGCCTTCAGCGATGCGTTGATTCAGTTCAGGGACGATGACGACGCGCTGGTCGCGATCGTTACCGGAAACGGGAAAAAGGCCTTTTGCGCCGGAGCCGATGTAAAGAGTATGATACCAGCCCTGAGGGATAAAGACTACGTGCTGCCGCCTCTGATAACACGGGGACTTAACATCATGAAACCCGTAATAGCCGCGATCAATGGGCTGGCGCTGGGAGGCGGACTTGAGATCTGTATGGCCTGTGATATACGAATCGCCTCTGATAACGCGAGGTTCGGACAGCCGGAGGTCAACCTGGGACTGATGGCGGGGTGGGGAGGGACACAGAGACTGGCCCGGCTTGTGGGCCCGGGACTCGCATCGGAATTACTCTTCACGGGAGAGCCGATAGATGCGAAGGAGGCGTTACGGATTGGACTGGTGAATAAAGTGGTTGCGCAGGATGACTTAATGGCCACTGCCAGGGAGATGGCGGAAAAGATATGCACGAAAGCTCCCCTTGGTATACGGGCTACTAAAGAGGCCATCTATCGCGGACTGAATATGGACCTTGAAGACGGGCTATATATGGAAAAGGCCCTGTTCGACTATATCCTGACAACCGAAGATTCATATGAGGGCATAAGCGCTTTTCTGGAGAAACGTCAGGCCGATTTCAAAAAGAGATAAGCTCCGGCATTAGGTAAAAGCCTTAAGGAGGATAGATGGAGATTAAAAAGGTAGGGGTTGTTGGGTGTGGAATAATGGGTGGTGGTATTGCTCAGGTTTGCGCTGAATCGGGCTATGAGACGATTGCCCGTGAGATTAATGATGATCTACTGAATAAGGGCATGAAGGTCATCGAAGGCAACTGGAAAAAGAGTGTCTCTAAAGGCAAGATGACTGAGGATGAGCAAAAGGCTGCAAGAGCAAGGCTTCATGGTACTACAGATATGAAGGATTTCGCCGGGTGTGACCTGGTAATAGAGGCGGTGGTCGAGCTGATGGACCTTAAAAAAGAGGTTTTTACCGAGCTGGATAAGATAGTTCCTGAAAACGCCATACTCGCCAGCAATACATCCTGCCTCTCTATAATTGAGATGGCTTCAGTGACCTCAAAACCTGACAGATTCATGGGCATCCACTTTTTCAACCCTGTGCCGGTAATGAAGCCTGTGGAGCTGGTAAAAACCATAACTACCTCCGATGAAACGGTAGAAAAGGCCCGGGCATTTACAGGGTCGCTTGGAAAAGAGCCGATTATTGCCAAAGATACCCCCGGGTTCATAGTAAACCTGTTTCTGATACCGTATCTCCTGCACGCAATCCAGGCATATCAGGATGGACTGGCCACACGTGAGGATATTGACAAGGGAGTGAAGCTTGGCTTGAATCATCCGATGGGACCTTTAACTCTGGCTGATTTTGTTGGACTTGACACGACTTATCACATAGCGTGCGCAATGTATGAGGAAACGAGAGACCCACGGTTTGTTCCGCCAACACTGCTCAAGCAGATGGTAACAGCCGGATGGATGGGGCGAAAATCGGGAAAGGGTTTCTACGATTACAGTTAGGACGGAGCCGGTGATATGGAAAGAGAAGTAGTTATTGTAAGCGGGGCACGTACGGCTGTTGGAGCGTTCGGCGGGTCACTGAAAGAGGTGTCCGCGATTAAGCTTGGAAGTATAGTTATTCGTGACGCTATGCTGCGGGCGGGTCTGAGTCCTGAGCCTTCGAAGGAATGCCTGGAGTGCGGCCCGGATATTCTTAAAGGAGAAGGGCCCTGTCAGCTGGAACGGGATTATCACGTATGGAACCAGTCACTGACCCCGGTTCATGTAGATGAAGTGATAATGGGTAATGTGTTGCAGGCGGGTCAGGGCCAGAATCCAGCGAGGCAGGCGAGCATATATGCGGGTATGCCAAAGGAATGCCCGGCGTTTACCCTGAACAAAGTTTGCGCTTCGGGTATGAAAGCAATAATTGCCGGGACACAGGCGATAAAGGCTGGAGACGCGGATGTGATCCTGGCCGGCGGAATGGAGTCAATGAGCAACGCGCCGTACGCTCTGCCGAAGGCCAGATGGGGCTATAGAATGGATGTCTCATCAAAAGGGGACCTGTATGACCTTATGGTACTCGACGGGCTGTGGGAGATATTCTACGGGTATCATATGGGTAATACCGCGGAAAACATAGCAAAAAAGTACAATATCGGAAGGGAAGAACAGGATGAGATAGGGCTGCTGAGTCATCAGCGTGCTCTATCGGCAATAGAAAAAGGGTATTTTGATGAGGAGATTGTTCCGGTTAAAATACCACAGAAGAAAGGCGATGACAAAATCGTAGATAAGGACGAGCGTCCCATGGAGACGTCGATGGAGAAGATGGCCAGGTTAGCTCCCGCGTTTCGAAAAGATGGAACGGTTACCGCGGGTAACGCGTCCGGGATAAATGATGCTTCAGCGGCCGTAGTGCTCATGGCCAGGGAAAAGGCGAGGGAAATGGGGATAGAACCATTCGCCTCCGTCAGATCGTATGCGTCGGGAGGGATTGATCCCGCTTACATGGGTTTAGGCCCAATCCCCGCCACAAGAATGGCTCTCAAGAAGGCGGGCCTGACTATGAATGACATGGACCTGCTGGAGATAAACGAGGCATTCGCTTCGCAGGCAATAGCTTGTATGAGAGAGTTGGACATAGCAAAAAATGAGGTCAATCTGAATGGCAGCGGTATTTCCCTTGGCCATCCAATCGGTGCAAGTGGCGCCAGGATGATTGTCAGCGCAATGTATGAGATGAAAAGAAGAGATCTCAAGCTGGGACTGCTAACCATGTGTATTGGAGGTGGACAGGGTTGCGCGATTGTTCTGGAGAGGTGACCGGCTTAAACAACCTCCGATAAAGTGGTGACCTCTGGGGTCCGCGGCTTTCCTCCCGGATTTACAATCCCCCTTGGGATTTGGTGGGAATAATAAGGGTTGGTCAGCTTTCCTTATTTTGTGACCAAACTCAATGCCGTCCAAATCTGAACCCTTAAACTTCGAGCGGTCCCGGTAGATCTTTCTCATGGCGTCGAAGTGGAGCTGGTTGATTAAAAGCCCGGTTTTCCGCTGACTCTCATAGTTGTCAGCTTGTAATCCGCTTGTGTTCTCCTGCGCCTGAGGAAAGAATAGCGTTATGACAGTGACTGCTGTTAAACTTTACTTTAACATTAAAGAGTGACATTTTGGCAGTCGAACAGCATAATCTAAGGAGACTCTTTTAGTAAGTGGCGACTTCGGGGATCTGGTGGTGTCCGCCAGCTTCAGATTTCCCCCGGGACCGGGGGATTAAAAGGGGTTGATCAGAGGCTCATTAAGGAATCTCTCAATAAGAGATGACTTCGGGGGTCTGGGGGTGTTCCCCAGCTTCATAAGTCCCCGGGACCGGGGACTTAAAAGAGGTTGATCAGAGGCTCATTAAGCAAAATGATCAAGAGGCGAATATCGCGACCCATAAATGTCGGTGGGGTAAAGGTCGGGGGGGGAGCCCGCGTGGTGATCCAGTCAATGACGAAGACTGATACTCGCGACGTTTCCGCCACTCTTAATCAGATTAACCGGCTGGCGGAGTGCGGGTGCGGAATAGTACGTCTTGCCGTTCCCGATATGGACGCCGCCGACTCACTTGGAAGGATTAAGAAATCTTCACCAATACCATTGATAGCTGATATACATTTCGATCATAGACTGGCGGTTGCTTCCATAAATAGTGGCGTTGATCAAGTCAGGTTCAATCCGGGCAATATCAGGGGAGACGAAAAAATCGCTGAGATCGTCAGGTGTGCCAGCGAAAGATCTCTGCCACTTAGAATAGGCGTAAATGCCGGAAGTCTGGCGCACAAGCGGGATGAGGCGGAGCTCGCCACCTTGATGGCCGAAGCGGCATTGGACCAGGTGCGGCTGCTGGAAGATATGAACTATGATTTGATCGAAATATCCCTGAAGGCATCGGATGTGATGACCACAATCGAGGCGAACAAGCTGATCGCATTGAAAACGCCGTATCCGTTGCATATTGGAATTACCGAGGCCGGGTTGCCGGGTCCCGGCAGCATACGCAGCGCGGTGGGACTGGGGGTTTTGCTCTATGAGGGACTGGGTGACAGCTTGAGAGTTTCACTCACTACGCCGGATCCGTGTGAAGAGGTGCTGGCTGGCCTGGATATCCTTCATTCACTGGAACTGATGGACAGTACTCCCAGACTCATAAGCTGCCCCACATGCGGGCGTTGTGAGGCGGAAGGATTCTTCGAACTGGCAGGAGCGATCGAAAAGGAATTGAGGAAGCTGGAGAAACCGGTAACGGTGGCGGTGATGGGTTGTGTGGTCAATGGCCCCGGGGAGGCGCGAGACGCTGATGTTGGTCTGGCCTGCGGCAGGGGGAGAGGTGTGATCTTTAAAAAGGGTGAAAAGGTCGCTACTGTTGAAGAAACCGAGTTCTTTAGCGCCCTGATGAAGGAAATAAGTGTGTTGTAGCGGATCATATGGTCCGGAAATCGTCATCATCGAAAATTGCTTGTGAGGACTGATGATCAAACCTTAGGTAAGCTGAAAATCAAGCAACCTTTCAGAGTAAGTGGTGACTCCGGGGGATCCGGTCGGTCAGAGGTTTCAGACGATTTCCATGTAATTAGAGGGAAAGGAATTGACTCACATATCAATATCCACAATGTGGAGTGAGAGATTTACGAACATCGCTGAGTTCATACAGGATGCCAGGGGCACGGGTTTTACGCATCTGGAACTTAACAGCATATTATCACCAGAACGTCTAAAAGAACTCCTTTCGGTCAATGATCTCGGGATATCCAGTGTCCACGCTCCATCGCCCAATACGGAAACAGCCGCGGGAATGGCCAACCGTCTTTCTCTGGGATCGCTGAATGAAAATGAGAGACGGGCGGCCATAGAGGTTACCGTATCCACGATCAACCTCGCTTCAGAGGTGGGCGCCCGGGTAGTTGTTGTACATGCGGGGTACGCCGATATGAATCCGGATATGGAAAAAGATCTGCGAAGAATGTATTTGGACGGTCTGGGGGAGAGCGACGAGTTTGAAAGATTGCGATGCAGTATAGTTGAGTTACGGTCGTTTAACGCCTGTCCGCACGTTGACGCGGCAAAAGAGAGCCTCAGGGAGCTCGCCGATTACGCTAGGAAAAAAGGGATTCAGATTGCCCTTGAGAATAGAGTCAACTATCACGAGATTCCCAGCATAGACGAGATGGTAGACATAATGAGTGAGTTTCAGCCGGAGGTGGTAGGGTACTGGCATGATGTTGGTCACGCAGAGATTCAGTCCCGAACAGGTTTCACTCCTCATATGGACTGGTTTAAAGCACTTGAGGATCGAATGGTGGGTGTTCACTTACACGATCTCCGGGGGCTGAAGGATCATTATGCCCCGGGGTCTGGAGACATCAACTGGCGGTTGCTGGCTGACAAGCTGGCCGGGAACATAGTCCGGGTTTGTGAAATAGCAGCATGGAATGAGCCTGAGGATGCCGGCGGGGCCATAAGCTTCCTGAAGGAGACGGGGGTACTCAGTCATTCTTGAAAACCAGCCGAATATCATGTGCACTAATACCGGGGCTGGAAGATGCCCGCTGATTGATTGATCACAGAATGATATTGAGCATGGTCCGGAGAAAAAATGCGCGCCGTTGTTTTTGACAGAGAATTACGTTTCGTCCGTGATTATCCGGTCCCCTCGCGTGAACCCGGATGGGCCATGATTCGGGTCAGTCTGGCAGGTATCTGCAAGACTGATATAGAGATCACCAAAGGATATATGGGGTTTTCCGGGGTCGTGGGGCATGAATTCGTGGGTATTGTCGATGAAGCCGAGGATCCCGTTTTGGTCGGTAAGAGGGTGGTCGGGGAGATAAACGCGGCTTGCGGTAAATGTCAAATATGTGATATAGGATTGGGACGGCACTGCCCTCACCGGTCTACTTTGGGGATCGACAAGCTCGATGGTTGTATGGCGGATTACTGTGTATTACCGGTGAGCAATCTGGTAAGGGTTCCCGATGGAATTTCCGACGAAAGGGCTGTCTTTATTGAGCCACTCTCCGCCGCGTGTGAAATACTTCAGCAGCTAAGGCCGGAGCTCTGGGAACGCGCGGTGGTGCTGGGGGATGGGAGGCTGGGGATACTGTGTTCCTGGGTACTTTGTACCGTACTTTCCGACGTAACTCTGGCAGGCCATCATCCAGAGAAGCTTGGTATCGCGCAATGGCGAGGATTGAAGACGACGAGAGATGCCGGCAAATCGGTAACGAACGCCGACATCGTCGTGGAGGCGACCGGCTCACCGGATGGATTAAGGGAGGCTATGGAGATCTGCGGGCCCAGGGGCAGGATAGTACTAAAGTCAACGATCGCGGCACACACTGATTTGAACCTTTCGCCGCTGGTGATAAACGAGCAGACTTTGATAGGGTCGCGTTGTGGTCGGTTTCAAGACGGACTTCGAATCCTGGAATCTTATCCGGATATGCCAATCGAAAGAATGATCACAGGTCGGTACTCGATCGAAGAGTCATTAGCCGCGTTCGACCGGGCGGTAAAACCGGATGCGCTTAAAATACTGATAAAGGTAGACTGATTAAACAACCCGGGTCTACTATAAACGAAGGCTGGTACTCGATACTATGAAGATAAAACCGATAGAATGGCAAGATGGAAAGATTATACTTTTAGATCAGACCCGCCTACCGAGGGAGGAAGTATTCCTTGAAATACCGGGTGTCGATGGAATTTGTGAGGCAATCAAGGCGCTCCGGATTCGAGGCGCTCCGGCTATTGGTGTCGCCGCGGCTTATGGGTTGGTGCTGGGCGCGCGGGAAATCATGGAAGAATCGAGAGAAGACTTCCTGTCGCAGTTAAAGAGGATATCCGACACCATTTTGGAGACACGCCCTACAGCGGTGAACATATTCTGGGCGCTGGAGAGAATGAAGCGGACCGCCAGCGGCTTCTCAGATACTGAGGAGATTAAATCTGCTCTGGAGGGAGAAGCCCGCGCCATTGAGAGAGAGACGGCTGAGGATGACCGCAGGTTGAGTGAATACGGGGCCGAACTGATACATGACGGTTCCACCATACTCACTCATTGCAATGCCGGATCCCTTGCCACATCCGGTTATGGTACAGCACTGGGCATGATCGGCGCGGCTTTCGAGCGGGGCAAACGAATCCAGGTGTTTGCCGATGAGACGAGACCGTTACTGCAGGGAGCTAGACTTACTACCTGGGAGTTGATGAGGGCTGGAATACCGGTGACTCTCATCACCGATAATATGGCGGGCCATTTCATGAAGCAGGGGAAAATAGACTGTGTAGTAGTGGGAGCCGACAGGATCGCAGCTAACGGGGATGTAGCGAACAAGATCGGCACATACAGCGTAGCGGTACTGGCTCACGAGCACGAAATCCCGTTTTACGTCTGTGCCCCTGTTAGCACAATAGATTTTTCGATCCAATCCGGTAGCGAAATCCCTATAGAGGAGAGAGACGCGCGTGAAGTCACTGAGATACTTGGAGTCCGTATAGCCCCTGAGGGTGTACATGTATTGAATCCGGCATTCGATATCACGCCTCACAGCTATGTTTCTGCTATAATTACGGAAGAGGGTGTGGCCAGAGCGCCTTATCTGGACAGTCTGGGGAAAATGCGTAAAGGAGAGAGGTATTGACTAAGGGAGCAAAGATCGGAGTGATAGGGGGAACCGGCCTGTATGAGATAGAGGGGATGGTGGGCCTGGAGGAGGTTAAGGTTCATACTCCTTTTGGTGACCCCAGTGACGTGATCGGCATTGGAAGCCTCGAAGGGGTCAACATCGCGTTTCTGCCAAGACATGGAAAGGGGCATCGTATAGCTCCGAATGAGTTACCGCAAAGGGCCAACATCTGGGCGCTGAAATCCCTTGGCGTGGAATGGATCATAGCCGTCAACTCCGCTGGAAGCTTTAAACAGGAGGTCAGGCCGCGGGAACTGGTTATTCCCGACCAGGTCATAGATCGAACCAGGGGAAGAATAAATACGTTTTTTGGTAACGGTGTGGTTGCTCACCTGACATACGCCAAGCCCTTCTGCCCGGTGCTCAGCGGGATACTCTTTCAGGCCGCACAGGAAGCGGGAGCCAGAGTGCACAAGGGCGGTACGTTTGTTGCTATGGAGGGACCGCAGTTTTCCACTGTGGCGGAATCACGACTGTATAAGTCGTGGGGGGCCGATATTATAGGTATGACGGTCCTCCCTGAGGCGAAGCTGGCACGCGAGGCTGAAATATGTTATGCCACGGTGGCGTGTGTTACCGATTATGATTCCTGGCATGATGATCTGGGAGAGGTGAGGATAGAGGAGATTATAGAGATACTCTCTCAGAACGTGGACAGGGCCAAACAGATAATCAGGATAGCTGCCATGAATGTCCCTGAGATCCGAGAATGTAATTGTATCAACGCGCTTGAAAACGCTATTGTTACCGATCCGGCGGCGATACCGGACGAGGTCAGACGTGACCTGGACATTATTATCGGGAAATATATCAAGTGAGGCGGCCAAATTGAATAATAATGATTTCAAACTAAACCTCGCGGGTCTGGCTACGGCTATCGGCAGCATGCCCCATACCGATCCGGCTAAAGCGTGTGAAGTGGTAAGAGAATATCTACCCGACATCCCGGTATGGCCGCAACTGCCCAACAGGTCGTTTCTGGAGAATATGTATGTTCAGTACAGCGAAGGTCTGCCTGGCATCGTACTGAGTGAAGAAAGAATTCATATCGACCGCACCGTAGACCTCTCGGATCAGATGGAAGCGCTGTACGCGGCTTATATAGAGAATGATCTGGACCGATATGCCGTTTCCAGAGAATATGCTCTGGGCCTGCATGAATTCTTAAATATGAAGCTGGATTCGGCGAGGGCGGTTAAGGGTCAGGTGACCGGCCCTGTCAGCTTTGGCCTGACGGTTACCGATCAGGATCGCCGTCCCACACTGTATGATGAGACGCTGGCGGACGCAATAGCCTTTCATCTCCGCCTGAAAGCGGCGTGGATGGAAAGGGAGCTGGCTAAGTTATCGCCGAATACAATCGTTTTTCTCGATGAGCCGTATCTGGCGTCTCTGGGTTCCGCCTTCGTAGCAATCGACAATGAAATTGTCATCAGGCTCACCAACGAAGCGTTGGGTGGTATACGGGGCCTGAAGGGGATGCATTGTTGCGGCAACACCGACTGGTCTGTTCTGATGGCAACCGAAATAGATATACTCAATTTCGACGCGTATACTCATGGTGAGGCACTGGTGCTCTATCCCTCCGCAGTGCGGGAATTTCTTGATCGTGGTGGCATACTGGCATGGGGTATAGTTCCCAGTGACGAAACAGAGGTGGCCGGGGTTACTGCAAGTGGCCTGATAGACAGGTTGTCGGAATTGATGGATTACCTGACTGGAAAGGGTGTCGACCGTGAGGCGCTCGCGAAGCAGTGCCTGATAACTCCGTCATGTGGTGCTGGTTCTCTTTCGGAGGGGGCCGCAGAGTCGGTGTTGAAGCTGACTGAGGAGGTCTCCTCTCAATTCAGAAATTCAAAAAGACTTGGTGGCGGATAAAATGGACCTTGATATCATCGGAATAGGCTCGGCTTTAGTAGACATAACTATTGAAGTTGATGATAAATTCCTGGATGCTGAGGGATTACCCAAGGGCGGGATGACTCTGGTTGAAGCGGATCGGTCAAAGGAATTACAGCAAAAGCTTAAAGGTATGACCAGAGAGATCTCGCCGGGCGGGGCTACAGCCAATGTCATGGCCTCGTTTGCCCATTGTGGGGGAAGGGCGGGATTTATTGGCAAGGTTGGCCGCGATGAGATGGGAGCGTATTTCGAGCAGGAGACGGAGGCGGTCGGGGTGAAGTTTGTGAAGCTGGTATCGGAAAGCTCGCCTACAGGTATCGGCCTGACACTGATAACTCCCGATAGGCAGCGGACGTTTGCCACCAATCTCGGGGCGGCCGTAGAGCTTTCACCGGCTGACCTTTCAGAAGAACTTCTAAATCAGGCGCACATTCTGCACCTGGAGGCGTACCTGGTTTTTAACCGGGAGCTTATGGATTTCATTCTGAGTACGGCCAGGGCAAATGGCCAGAGGATCTCTATGGACCTATCCTCATTTGATACGGTGAAAGAAAATCTGGAATACCTGGAGAGGATAGTAAAAGATCATCTCGATATAGTTTTTGCCAACGAGGATGAGAGCCTCGCCTTTACAGGGCTCGCGACGAGGGAATCACTTGGTGTCCTTTCCCGCCTGTGTGAGATCGCTGTTGTCAAGGAGGGGGCTCTGGGTTCCCATATAGCCAATGGTGCGCATCGTGTTTTTCTACCCGCGGAAAAGGCATGGGTTGTAGATACCAACGGGGCTGGAGACGCCTATGCGGGAGCGGTTTTATATGGGTTGAGTCAGGGTATGAGCGTATCAACCTGTGGGCGTATTGGTACCAGAGCGGGTGGGCTGATTGTTGGCCAGAGAGGAGCAAGGTCGACGCCTGATAACGCCAGGTTCCTGCGTGACTTTGCTGAAGAACTGGGTATGCTGATGTTGAGACGGCTTCAGTCGGGAAGCCTCACACCAGAGCTAGTGGTGGGGGTGGGGGAGGAAATCGCCTCTTTTCATGAGAAGGCGGCTGTATGTGAGGAACCGGACAAATATGGTAGCCCCGAATGGGTCGGAGCGGCTGTGGCGGAGGTTTTCAGCGAGTTAGAAGATTATGTGGGAAAAACCATTGAAGAGGAGCAGTACAGCGCGTTGAGGAGCTACATGGAGGGGTTCCTGGAAGATAAAGACCGTCTAATGGAGAGCCGGGTTGAGCAGGGGAGAATAATCTCCTGCCACGGTGAATTGCATACCGAACATATCTGTCTGGGAGATTCGGTTACCATCCTTGACTGCCTGGAGTTCGACGATCGATTCAGCTACAGTGATCCGGCTTACGATCTGGGTTTACTGACAATGGAACTCGGTTTCCATGGCCGTTCGGACTTGGAAGAGGTGCTGGAAAGGTCGTATGTAGAGAGTTCGGACGATAGACAGATTATAGAGATGTTGCCGTTCTATAAAATATATCATGCTCTGGTCAGGGGCAAATATACCAGTTTCCGCCTTGAAGATGAGGATATATCGAAGGAAGAGAGGGAGACTGTTATTGATACTTCAAGGCACTATTTCGAACTGGCTTGTTCTTATCTGCCCTGAGCAGGCATGTTGAACAGGCCTCATGTTTTGTTGCGCCATGAAAACGGTAGGAGATTCAGGCCGCTTAAGATCACAAGGGGGAAGTCAGTGAAAAGGTTGATTTTAATTATTGCTGTTTGTATAGCCCTGGTGCTGGCGTTGCCGGGTTGCGGCGACGACGATGACTCGGACGGTTCGGGGTTTGAAATAGCGGCTTCCGGGGCAGTAGCACTCATCGATTCACATATCAGTAGTGTGATTAGCGACATGGAAGTGGTCGCAATGACAAGCGAGATCAAATCGGGCGACTGGGAGCGCATGGAGCCGCTGCTTGCCGAATTGAAGCAGGACGAAATTCCGGCTGTGTTGTGGTTTGTGCTACCGGACGGTTCATACTTTACTGTAGAAAAAGGTAAGGTGGACGAGAACCTCTCGGACCGATCATATTTTCCCGGCCTGATGGATGGCAGGAACCAGATAAGCGGGCTTTTGACTAGTAAATCGACGGGTAAGAAGATGTTTGTTGCTGCCGTTCCGGTATGGTCCGATGGGGAGGTTATCGGGGGGTTGGGTGCCTCTGTTCTCTTGGACGGTTTGAGCGGGGTCTTGACCAGTGAGCTGCAACTGCCGTCCGACATGTTTTTCTATGTAACAGACGAAAGCGGTAAGGTGGCCCTGCATTCAAATACGGCTTTGATTATGGAAGAAAGTTCTGATATAGAAAATGGCCGTGTTGTGGCCACAAAAAAATCAGAGCTGATGGGCTGGAATTTCGCGCTGGCTTATATGACGGAAGACGCCAGCCTGGATTGAAGTAAAACTCTGGTTGTTTCGGGTATCGGAGTGAGTATTTCCTGAATTGGGCACTTGAGAGTGCCTGTAGTTGTAACCCTTTTCACCCGGTTTTGTCAGGTATGAGGATTGATCTACACATACACACGGGAACCGGATCGGATGGAAACCTCTCGGTGGAAGAGGTTCTGGCCGAGGCAGCTCGTAGAGGTATTGATTTACTGTCAGTAACCGATCATGATTCCATTGATTGCCAGGAAACGGCTTCGCGGCTGGCAGAAGAATACGGTATAGTATACATAACCGGCGTCGAATTAAATGTCTCCTTCGAGTATCCGGGAAGAAAGCTGGTCTCGCTGGATTTCCTGGGTTACAATTTCGATCATGACAACCAGGAATTGAAAGAGAAGCTCGAGGAGATACGCCGGCATCGCCAGTCAAGGGCTCTCAGGATTATGGAGAACTTGAATGCCGAATTTAACTCTGAATGGCTTGAAGAGTTAACCGGAGAGGATATGGAAGCGATTCAGGCCAGCGTGGATGGTTCATTCGGCCGGCCGCATATCGCCGATTACCTTATCACCAGAGGCATCGTACAGAATAGACAGGAGGCTTTCGATAAGTATCTGGTCAAGTGCGATGTGCCCAAATATCCGCTCAGGCTGTCCGAGGCTTCAAGGTTGATCAGGGGTGCTGGTGGGGTGATCGTGCTTGCCCATCCCAATGATCCCGGCGGGACTTCGCTTGTGAACATAACGTCCCGCCTGGAAGAACAGGGAAAAATAATCGAGGAATATATGCTGGAATATATAGACGGTGTAGAATGCTGGCATCCCCGTCATGATGGAAAAACTGTTGAATACTATGTGGATTTTTGCAAAAGACATAAGCTCCTGATGACGGGTGGCAGCGATTGTCATCAGAAACCGATCATTATGGGAACTATGCCTGTACCGGATTATGTCGCCGAGATTTTACCGGTATGAGAAGATGAAACTCACGCTTGACAGGAAGACGAAAACAATCGAGTACACGGAGAGGCATCCTTCCATTGAAGTAAAGCGGCTTACCAGCAGGGGAGAGATGTTGTCGTATATTGAGACAAATCGTTGCCATGCGGTGACCGCTTTTGCTCATCTGGATGCGAGCTTTCCGGAGATAGCGAGATGGCATGCCGCTACTGATGGAGAGCGGTTCGCGCTCTGTCTTATAGCCAAAGGGCTCTTTCCGACTTATATATTCACCATGGGCGACGCTGAGATGCTGGGGCTTCTGGTCGAATCAATAGGAATGCCGGGCAGGGCTTTTTTCACCTGTGAGGCGGAACACCTGGAGACCTTGAGGAACATCTACCAAATAGAGTGGCATCTCTCTATGAAAAGGATGATGGTTACCGAGGGTGAATTTACGCCGGTGGCAGAAAAAGCAACAAGATTGCGGCCGGCTCAGGTGGCGGAGATCAATGCCCTTTACGCTCAGGAGAAGGCCAGCAATTTTACCTCGGCTCAAATCAGGAGAGGAGCGTTTCATGGTATCTGGCGGGATGGTCAATTGGTTGCGGTTGCCGGTACTCATTTCATTGTTCCTACTTACGGTATCGCCTATTTAGGGAATGTTTTGACCCACCCGCAGTATCGAAACCAGGGGCTCGCTACCACATGTGTCAGTTCGGTTACCACGGAGCTTCTAAAAACCTGCTCGGAGGTAGTATTGAATGTTGAGCCGTATAATCTGCCTGCGATAAGAACCTATACGGGCCTGGGATATAGGGATAAAGGTCAAGTGGTAGAAGGCTCGGGGCATCGAAAGAGCTTCGTAAGTGTTATAATAAGCAACATGTGTCGAAAATTTGGGTTGTTACCAAAATACGAGGAAAGGATGGAACCAGATGGAGAAAGCGCGTGAATATGATGTAAAGGACATGGCTCTCGCCGATGAGGGAATGTCAAATATCGAGTGGGCGGCTAACGAGATGCCGGTACTCCGGTTGATAAGGAGCCGATTCGAGCAGGAAAAGCCACTCAAAGGCGTGAGAATTGCCGGCTGCCTGCATATTACGACTGAGACGGCTAACCTCGCTTTGACATTGCAGGCCGGTGGGGCCGAAGTGGCTTTGTGCGCGTCGAATCCGTTGAGCACTCAGGATACCGCGGCGGCGGCGCTGGTTAAGGCTGGAGTGCCGACGTTTGCCATTAAAGGCGAGGATGACCAGATCTACTATAACCACATTAACGCGAACCTTGATCGAAAACCCCATATCACCATGGATGACGGATGTGACCTGGTGGCCACTGTTCACAAGAACCGCAGGGAATGCCTGGATGACATAGTGGGAGGCACTGAAGAGACAACCACAGGGGTAATCCGCCTGAGAAGCATGGAGAATCAGGGGAAACTGATGTATCCCATAGTCGCTGTGAATGATGCCAATACCAAGCATCTGTTCGATAACAGGTATGGTACGGGACAAAGCACCGTGGATGGCATTACCAGGGCGACAAATATTCTCTGGGCGGGGAAAAAGGTGATTGTAGTGGGATATGGCTGGTGTGGACGTGGAATTGCCATGCGTGCCAGGGGAATGGGCGCGCATGTAGTGGTAACAGAAGTGGACCCGATTCGAGCTCTGGAGGCCGTGCTGGATGGTTATGAGGTGATGACTATCATGGAGGCCGCAAGGCTCGGAGATATATTCATAACGGTTACCGGTGACTGGCACTGCCTGGATAAACAGCATTTCGATGTTATGAAAGACGGGGCGATCGTGGCGAACAGCGGCCACTTCAATGTGGAGATTGATATACCGGCTCTGGAATCCATGGCGAAGGAGAAGAGGAAACCGCGGCAATTCGTGGATGAGTATGTTTTGCCCGACGGCCGCCGATTGATGCTGCTTGGTGAGGGAAGGCTTATAAACCTGGCGGCGGCAGAGGGGCACCCCGCAAGCGTTATGGATATGAGCTTCGCCAATCAGGCGCTGTGTGCCGAGTACATGGTGAAGAATAGCAAGGACCTTCAGAAAAAGGTCTATGGCGTTCCTGAAGACATAGATAAAGAAGTCGGCCGGTTGAAGTTGCAGGCGATGGGAATTAAGATCGATACGCTTACCGTGGAGCAGGAGGAATATCTGGGAAGCTGGGAAAGCGGCACATAGCTCAGAGGGCCTGCAAAAAGGTGGGTTAAGTAACCTCTTCAGTAAGAGGTTACTTTGGGGGATGTCCCCCAGCTTTAAAGGTCCCCATGATTGGGGGACTTAGGGAGTTGATCAGAGGTTCCTTAAGAACAAAACTGCCGGCGGGCAGGTAGCGTAGGTTCAATGTAACCTGCGCTATTCATATAACTGATTATAGACAGCGGAGTGTTGAAATGATGCTCGATCGTCAAGAAGTGGAAAGAATCGCGCTGCTCGCCCGATTGGGAATCAGTGAAGAGGAGGCGGAAAGGTTTCGTGAGCAGCTTTCCGATATCCTGGAGAATTTCGAGGTTCTCAGAGAGGTTAATACAACCAGCGTCTTGCCGACATCCCAGGCAACAGGATTGGAAAATGTGGTTAGTGAGGACAGATGTCAATCATCCCTGTTACAGGACGAGATACTGGCAAATGCGCCCCAGGTGGAAGAAGGTTTCTTACGCATAAAAGCGGTTATGGAGTGATTGGCGGGGTGACCGATGAGGACAGCAGAACAGGTTAAGAATAGTACAATAGAGCGGCTCGATTACCTCTTTAATCCACGCTCAGTGGCCGTCATTGGCGCGTCAAATACATTCGGAAAGTGGGGCTTCAATATCTTCAATCATGTTTTGGCCTCGGCTCCGGAACGGCGTGTGTACCCGGTTAATGTCAGCGCGTCTGAGGTCATTGGTTTTAAGGCTTCGGCGCATATTACCGATATCCATGATGAGATAGACCTCGCGGTAGTGACTGTTCCGCCGGAACAGGTTATAGATGCGTTGAGAGAGTGCGTCGCAAAAGGTGTAAAGGTAGCTGAGGTGATAACGGCGGGATTCGAAGAAACAGGGGCTGATGGTGAACGCCTGCAAAAACAGATGCTGGAGATTGCGGGCAGCGGAGGTATGCGGCTGGTTGGCCCCAACTCCATGGGCCACCTGAGTACTCAGTTCGATTTCTACACTACGCCATGGATTACAGGAACTCCAAAAGGGGGAATCGGGCTCATTTCTCAGAGCGGGAACTTCGGTATAAATATCGTCCGGAAGGGCATGGAGACGCAGCTGGGATTCAGCAAGTTCATTTCGTCGGGAAACGAGGCCGATTTGACGCTGGAGGATTACCTCGAATATCTGGGCCAGGATGACGATACAGAAGTGATAATTGCCTATATTGAGGGGCTGCGTCGGGGGAGAAGGTTTTTCGAGCTGTCCAGGGAGATAACAAAACACAAGCCGATAGTTGTTCTGAAGGCGGGAAGGACAGCATCGGGAGCAAGAGCGGTTAAATCCCACACCGCGGCGCTTTCCGGATCGGACAGGATATATGAGGCGGCGTTTAGACAGGCCGGTGTAATCAGGGTAAACGAGGTTGATGAGATGCTCGATGTGGCCGGAGCACTGATACGCCAGCCTTTGCCGAAGGGGAGGCGTGTAGGAATACTGACGGGGGGAGGGGGGCCGGGGGTAATCGCCACTGACGCATGCGAAAGACTGGGCCTGGAGATAGCCGCCGTTTCAGAAGGGACATTACAAAAGCTGGATTCGATACTGCCTCCCCGCTGGCCACGCACGAATCCGGTTGATATGGTCGGAGAAACCAATCTCACGTACCCCTGCCTTCTGGCGCTGATGGAAGATGATAATGTTGACGCGGTGATTTCACTGGCTGTGGGCTTCGCTGACGCCATTAAAACAATCGTAATGGGATACATGCAAACAGATGTCTATACTGAGGTAGACCAATTCATAGAGCAGGAGGGTAGACGCGAACTGGAACAGCTTAAACGAGTCATCGAGCTTATGGATACACTTCACAAACCTGTTTTCTTCTTCCCTCCCTCTGGTATAGAGGAATTCCGTACTTTACAGTTTCTCCGGGAGAACGGGGTGCTTACTTATCCAAGTACGGAGAGAGGTGTGAGGGCTCTGGCTCGACTGGTTGAATACAGTGATTACCTTGGTGGATTGGAGGGGTCGGAACAGTGAATCTCAACGAACTGACCATTCATGAAGCGCACCGTATGCTCAAGTCAGGAGAGATTTCCTCAGTAGAACTGACGGGAGCCGTACTTGACCGAATCGCTCAAGTTGACGAGAAAGTTGACGCCCTGGTAACGGTGATCGATGAGCAGGCTATGACGCAGGCAAAGGCGGCGGATGAGCGGTTCAAGAAAGGGGATTATTCCGCGCTTACAGGTATCCCGGTGATAGTCAAGGATAATATGTGTACAAGCGGGATACGTACGACCTGTTCCTCCAGAATGCTGGAGAGCTTCATTCCGCCCTATGACGCAACGGTGATGGAAAAGCTGAAAGTGCATGGTACTGTAATGGTGGGTAAATCCAATATGGACGAGTTCGCCATGGGTTCATCAAACGAGAACTCCGCGTTTTATCCCACGCGGAATCCATGGGGACTGGACCGTGTTCCCGGCGGATCCAGTGGCGGCTCGGCTGTCGCGGTGGCAACCGATGAGACGGTTTTTGCCCTTGGTTCCGATACCGGTGGAAGTATACGCCAGCCAGCTGGCTTCTGCAGCATTGTAGGGTTCAAACCGACCTATGGAAGGGTTAGCCGTTATGGACTGGTGGCGTTCGCCAGTTCGCTCGATCAGATAGGTCCCCTGACCAAAGATGTCACCGATGCCGCGCTGGTAATGAACGCGATTGCCGGCCATGATCCGAGGGACTCAACCTCGGTTCCCCATCCGGTACCTGACTACACAGGGGCATTGATACCCGATATAAAAGGACTTCGACTGGGTGTGCCCGGTGAATACTTTGTGGAAGGCATGGAAGAAGGGGTCAAGCAGTCGGTTCAATCCGCGATAGATAAACTCAGGGAGCTTGGAGCCATCGTTGAGGAGATGTCACTGCCCAGCAGTAAATACGCGCTTTCTGTATACTATATCATTGCCCCGTCGGAGGCCTCAGCCAATCTGGCCAGATACAATGGTGTAAAGTATGGATACTCTTTCCGGGATACCAACAGTATGTGGGAAGCGATGGAAAAGACCCGCCAGTACGGGTTCGGGCCGGAGGTGAAACGCCGCATTATGCTGGGCACTTATGCCCTGTCGGCCGGCTACTACGACGCATATTATTTAAAGGCGCAGAAGGTTCGTACGTTGATACGGCAGGAGTTCGCCGAAGCTTTCCGGCGTTTTGATGCCCTTGTCACTCCCACATCCCCGACCGTTCCTTTCAAGATCGGTGAGAGAGTGGAGGATCCGATGCAGATGTATCTTGCTGACGTCTGCACTCTTCCAGTAAACATCGCGGGCATTCCGGGCATTTCAGTCCCGGCCGGGTTTTCCGAAGGGTTTCCTGTGGGTATGCAGATTCTGGCCGAACCATTCGCGGAAGAAACCCTGCTTCGAGTAGCGTACGCGTTTGAGCAGGCGACCGATTGGAACAGGCATAAAGCGGCAGTTTGAATTGGTGAAGGGAAAAGCATACCCTTTGCCGGTATGTCGGTGTTGACTAGCGTGGACCGATGGCGGATGATCGGTTGAACATAAACCGAGGGAGGAGTAACATGGAGGAGATACTGAAGGTACTCGAGGATGATGCTCGGACCAGTCCCGAACAGATTGCAACCATGCTTGGCCGGGATGTCGCTGAAGTCGAGCAGTCGATAAAGAAGGCTGAGAAAGACGGAATAATAGTCAAGTACAAGACAATGGTCAACTGGGAAAAGAAGGGTCGGGAGGAGGTGTGGGCTCTTATCGAAGTCAGGCTCCATCCTCAACGGGATGTCGGATTTGATGGCGTTGCCGAGAGGATCTACAAATTCCCTGAAGTTCGTTCCGCGTATCTGGTTTCGGGTGCTTATGACCTGGCTGTATTGGTCACCGGAAAAACGATGCAGGAAGTAGCCGGATTTGTTTCAAGGAAGCTGGCTACGCTGGAGATGGTACAGGGCACAGTGACGCACTTTCTCCTGAAGCGTTACAAGGAAGACGGTGAAATTCTCGATGGAGAAGGGGGCCCTAAAAGACAGCCGGTGACTCTGTAAAATCCCTTGACAACAATTTGTGACTGTGATAGTATTCATCAGTGCGGAGAAAATAATCCTGGGAGCTGATCAAAACGAAAGCAGATAACAAAGCAATCTGAGTGAAAACTCTAGGCGTGGTGAAAGACCGAGTAGCGGTTTGGGGCAATCACCAGGCCGCTACTTTTTTGTTTAGCTCACCGTACTACAGCACCTTAACAAGTGAATAAAGTTTCTGTTTGGATCCTGTCAAAAGCTACTAAGGGCACGTGGAGGATGCCTTGGTGCCAAGAGCCGATGAAGGGCGTGGCTAGGCTGCGATAAGCCTCGGTTAGCTGCCAAGTAAGCCAAGCCGGGGATTCCCGAATGAGGTAACTCATCCGCCCGAAAGGCGGATACTCCTGGCTGAACACATAGGCCAGGCAGGGGGAACCGGGGGAACTGAAACATCTTAGTACCCCGAGGAAAAGAGATTATTCCCTGAGTAGCGGCGAGCGAAAGGGGAGAAGCCCAAACCCTGATGACCAAACGGTCCTGGAACCTGAGTCATCGGGGGGTTGTAAGACACGGCAAGCTCCGACCAGGTAGGAGCAGGGAGTTACAAACCGTAACCCTAGTTGAAGGACTCTGGAATGAGCCACCATAGAGGGTGAAAGTCCCGTAGGCGAAAGGGGGAGGCTCCCGGGCCGTGTTCTTGAGTACCACGGGGCACGGGTAACCCTGTGGGAAGCTGGGTGGACCACCATCCAAGGCTAAATACTCTTGGCGACCGATAGTGAACCAGTACCGTGAGGGAAAGGTGAAAAGAACCCCGTGAGGGGAGTGAAATAGACCTGAAACCGCGTGCCCACAAACGGTCAAAGTCCGCAGTAATGCGGATGATGGCGTGCCTATTGAAGAATGAGCCGGCGAGTTAATCTATGTAGCAAGGTTAAGCAACTTGAGTTGCGGAGCCACAGCGAAAGCGAGTCCTAATAGGGCGATTCGAGTTGCATGGATTAGACCCGAAGCCGGGTGAGCTATCCATGGCCAGAGTGAAGTTTTGATAACATCGAAATGGAGGCTCGAACCCACCAATGTGGCAAAATTGGGGGATGAGCTGTGGATAGAGGTGAAATGCCAAACGAACCCGGAGCTAGCTGGTTCTCCCCGAAATGCATTGAGGTGCAGCCTCGAGTGATGACCTTTGCAGGTAGAGCACTGGATGGGCTAGGGGGCGAGAGCTTACCAAACTCAACCAAACTACGAATGGCAAAGGATTTAGCTCGGGAGTGAGTCAGTGGGGGATAAGCTCCATTGGCGAAAGGGAAACAGCCCAGACCATCAGCTAAGGTCCCCAAGTGCAGACTAAGTGGGAAAGGAAGTGAGGTTGCAAACACAGCCAGGAGGTTGGCTTAGAAGCAGCCATCCTTTAAAGAGTGCGTAATAGCCCACTGGTCGAGTGACCTCGCGCCGAAGATGTAACGGGGCTCAAGTCTGCCACCGAAGCTATGGGTCCGCCTCGGCGGACGGTAGGGGAGCGTTCCCTTCAGCGAAGAAGCTCTGGCGTGAGCCAGGGTGGAGCGTAGGGAAGTGAGAATGCCGGCATGAGTAGCGTAAGGCGTGTGAGAAACACGCCCACCGAAAGCCTAAGGTTTCCTACGGAAGGTTAATCCGCGTAGGGTTAGTCGGGCCTAAGCCGAGGCCGAAAGGCGTAGGCGATGGATAGCAGGTCAACATTCCTGCACCACTCGTTTCCGTTAAGCCTCGGGGATTACAGACAGGTAAGCCGAGCGTGCCTATTGGACATGGTGCGTCCCCGATTGTAGGCGCGAGGGGAGGAAAATCCCCCCTTGCTATAAGCCGAGGAGAGGGGGAAGCTGAGGGGCAACCCGAGGCGACTCCGCTGAACCTGACTGTCTAGAAAAACCTCGTTGCTTGGTGCGAGTGCCCGTACCGCAAACCGACACTGGTAGGCTGGGGTAAAAGCCCTAAGGTGATCGAGAGAACCCTCGTCAAGGAACTCGGCAAATTGACCCCGTAACTTAGGGAGAAGGGGTGCCCGTGGGGGTGAAGGGACTTGCTCCTGGAGCTCCTGTGGGTTGCAGAGAAAAGGCCCGGGCGACTGTTTAACAAAAACACAGGTCTCTGCAAAAGCGCAAGCTGAAGTATAGAGGCTGACGCCTGTCCAGCGCCGGAAGGTTAAGGGGAGGAGTTAGTCCGCCTCGGCGGACGAAGCTCTGAACTTAAGCCCCGGTTAGCGACGGCCGTAACTATAACGGTCCTAAGGTAGCGAAACCCCTTGTCAGGTAAGTTCTGACCTGCACGAAAGGCGTAACGGCTTGGGCGCTGTCTCGACGAGGGACTCGGCGAAATTGAAGGGCCCGTGAAGATGCGGGCTACCCGCGACAGGACGAAAAGACCCCGTGGAGCTTTACTATAGCTTGGCATTGGATTGAGACTTAGCATGTGTAGGATAGGTGGGAGGCGGAGAAACCCTGGCGCCAGTTGGGGTGGAGCCGTCCGTGAAATACCACTCTTGTTAAGTTTTGATTCTAACTCCTGTGCAAGCAGGGAGACAGTGCCTGGTGGGTAGTTTGACTGGGGCGGTCGCCTCCTAAAAGGTAACGGAGGCGCCCAAAGGTCCCCTCCGGGTGGATGGAAATCACCCGATGAGCGCATTGGTATAAGGGGGCTTGACTGTGAGACCTACAAGTCGAGCAGGGACGAAAGTCGGGCAAAGTGATCCCACGGTTCCGTGTGGAAGGGCCGTGGCTTAACGGACAAAAGCTACCCCGGGGATAACAGGCTTATGGTGCCCAAGAGTTCATATCGACGGCACCGTTTGGCACCTCGATGTCGGCTCGTCACATCCTGGGGCTGGAGAAGGCCCCAAGGGTTGGTCTGTTCGCCCATTAAAGTGGTACGCGAGCTGGGTTCAGACCGTCGTGAGACAGGTCGGTCTTTATCC